>NZ_JBSFJX010000017.1:0-111914 GCF_053598275.1 Streptomyces sp. NPDC001156
AGCTGGTGACGCGCAACGCCGCCTCGCTCGTGGAGGCCCCGAAGGTGCCCCGTCGTGACCTGTCTCCGTGGGACCTGGACGAGACGCTGGCGTTCCTGGAGCAGGCACGCAGCGACCCGCTGTACGCCGCCTTCGTCCTGGCGGTCTCCATGGGCCTACGGCGCGGCGAGATCCTGGGGCTTCGCTGGTCGGATGTGGACCTCGAGCATCGCGTGGTGCGGGTCAGCAAGCAGGTGCAGCGTGTGGGTGGGGAGCTCTACGAGGACACCACCAAGAGCGGCCGGGCGCGCCCCTTGCCCCTCCCCCTGATCTGCCTTGCGGCGCTCCGTTGGCACCGGATGCGGCAGTCGGATGCGGCGCGGCGCAAGGGAGTGGAGCTCTCCCCGTCCTCGTACGTCTTCACCACCCGCACCGGCCGCCCGATCGACCCGCAGAACGTCAACCGGTCGTTCTTCCGCATCACGGCCGCAGCGGGCCTTCGGCGCATTCGTCTGCACGACGCCCGGCACGGCTGCGCCACGCTCCTCACGGCGGCCGGCGTGGCTCCCCGGGTGGTGATGGAGATCCTCGGTCACAGCCAGATCAGCATCACGATGGATGTCTACACGCACGTGACATCGGACACACAGCGTGAGGCCATCAGCCACATGGACCGTCTGCTCAGGCGCCCCCTCGACCGTGAGTGACCGTCCTCGTTGATGTCACCCGTGGATGTCAAACGCCCCGGACCGATCATGGTCCGGGGCGTTGGTACTGCTGGGAAAGGGAGCCCCCTGTCGGATTCGAACCGACGACCTTCGCTTTACAAGAGCGGCGCTCTGACCAGCTGAGCTAAGGAGGCGTGCACATGCGCGCCTGTGCAGTGTACCCAGGTCCGGGACCGGCCCTGTCGAAAATTTCCGCGAAGTTCACAGTGGCCCGAGTACTGACAGAGCAGGTGAACGCGAGGTACCGTCCTGAGCCAGTTCACTCGTGTGGACTACACCACGACGGAACCCCCGTAGTGGACACACCACCTTTACAACGGATCGTCCGGCACGTTCCTGCCGGTGAAGGGGGCCCATTCACCATGGCCACTGTCTCGTTCGACAAGGCGACCCGGATATACCCGGGTTCCGAGAAGCCCGCCGTCGACTCGCTCGACATCGAGATCGAGGACGGAGAGTTCCTCGTCCTGGTCGGCCCGTCCGGCTGCGGCAAGTCCACCTCGCTCCGCATGCTGGCGGGGCTCGAGGACGTGAACTCCGGCACCATCCACATCGGTGAGCGTGACGTCACCCACCTGCCGCCCAAGGACCGGGACATCGCCATGGTGTTCCAGAACTACGCCCTCTACCCGCACATGTCCGTCGCCGACAACATGGGCTTCGCGCTCAAGATCGCCGGCGTGAACAAGGCGGAGATCCGCAGGAAGGTCGAGGAGGCCGCGAAGATCCTCGACCTCACCGAGTACCTGGATCGCAAGCCGAAGGCGCTCTCCGGCGGTCAGCGTCAGCGTGTCGCCATGGGCCGGGCCATCGTGCGTGAGCCGCAGGTCTTCCTCATGGACGAGCCGCTGTCCAACCTCGACGCCAAGCTGCGTGTCTCCACCCGTACGCAGATCGCCTCCCTGCAGCGCCGCCTCGGCATCACCACCGTCTACGTCACCCACGACCAGGTCGAGGCCATGACGATGGGCGACCGCGTGGCCGTGCTCAAGGACGGCCTCCTCCAGCAGGTGGACTCGCCGCGGAACATGTACGACCGTCCGGCCAACCTCTTCGTCGCCGGCTTCATCGGCTCCCCGGCCATGAACCTGGTCGAGGTCCCGATCATTGACGGCGGAGTGAAGTTCGGCAACAGCGTCGTGCCGGTCAACCGCGAGGCCCTGAAGGCCGCCTCCGACAAGGGTGACCGCACGGTCACGGTCGGCGTGCGCCCGGAGCACTTCGACGTGGTGGAACACAACGGCGACGCCGCCGCGTCCCTGTCCAAGCACGCCGATGACGCCCCGGCGGGTCTCGCCATCTCCGTGAACGTCGTCGAGGAGCTCGGTGCCGACGGCTACGTCTACGGCACCGCCGAGGTCGGCGGCGAGTCCAAGGACCTGGTCGTCCGCGTCGGCGGCCGCCAGGTGCCGGAGAAGGGCTCGAAGCTGCACGTCGTGCCGCGGCCGGGCGAGACCCACGTGTTCTCCACCTCGACGGGCGAGCGCCTCACCGACTGAGCACCGCCCGGACGGGTCCCCCGCCACGGACTGACGAAGAGGGCCCCGCAGCCTGCTGCGGGGCCCTCTTCGTTGTCGACAAATACCCCGGCAAACAAGGCATTTCGACGTCGGCGTCAACCCCATACCTCGAAATTCCCGCCTCTACATCCCCCGAACCGGTGACTAATTGTCGCCAAATCACTACCCCACGCTACCCTCACTCGCGTGAAGCACACCACTACTCCACGGACACGGCGCGGCCGTGGCCCCGCCCGCCGGATCGGCCGCACCCTCGCCCTCGTACTGCCTGTCGTCCTGGTGCTGTCGGGGACCCTGGCGGTCACCCGCGTCAACTGGTCGGGCGGTTCCTCGAACTCGGTGCTCGCCGCCTCCGCCGAAGACGTCTCGACGCGCGCCTCCTCCCGCGCCCCGCAGGACGTGCTGCGCGACAAGCTCCTGCTGGAACTCCAGGAGACGAACCCGGGCGTCGCGCTCACCCACCTCCAGCAGGCGGTCAACGGCCGCCCGTCGCTGGCGAGGCACTGCGCCGCCATCGCCCGTGCCCTGGGCCGGGCCGCCGTCCGCATGTACGGCCCCTCGCGCGCCCAGTCCTACGCCCGCCCGGTCTGCGACACCTCCTTCGCCTCGGGCGTCACCGCGCAGCGCGGCTGAGGCCGCCCGGCCGGGACGGGGCGCGCGTCGTACAGTTCGGTCATGACCGATCCGAGCGCCGTCGCGCGCCCCGTCCAAGCCGTCATCCTGGCCGGTGGCCAGGGTTCACGGCTGCGGCCGTACACCGACGACCGGCCCAAGCCGATGGTGGAGATCCCGGGCACCGGGACGCCGATCATCGGGCACCAGCTCGCCTGGCTCGCCGAAGAAGGCGTCACGGACGTCGTGGTCTCCTGCGGCCATCTCGCCGACGTCCTGGAGCGCTGGCTGGACTCGACCGACTTGCCCCTCCACGTCACGACGGTCGTCGAGTCCGAACCGCTCGGCCGCGGCGGCGGGCTGCGGTACGCCGCCGAGCACCTCCCCCACCCTGACAAGCCGTGGTACGCCACGAACGGTGACATCTGGACCCGTTTCTCGCTGCGCGACATGGCCGACTTCCACACCGAGCGCGATGCCGTCGCCACGCTGGCGCTGGCTCGTCCGCGCATCCCGTGGGGCGCCGTCAAGACGGACGGCTTCGGACACATCACCGACTTCATCGAGGCCCCGCCGTCGACGTTCGAGATCAACGCGGGTGTCTACGTCTTCGCCGCCGAGTTCGCCAAGCTGCTCCCGGAGCGCGGCGACCACGAGCGCACCACCTTCCCGCGCCTGGCGCGGGAACGCCGCCTGGCCGGCTTCCCGATCCCTCAGGGCGCGTACTGGCGGGCCATCGACACCGCGAAGGACCTCACGGAGGCGGCGAAGGAACTGGCGGCGCTGGGGCGTTGACGCCCGCTGAGCGCCGCCCGTAGCACTCCGTCCCGTCCCGCCACACGAAGGGGCCCCGCACACCGTCAAGTGTGCGGGGCCCCTTCCGCAGAGCTGCCCGGGGGACTATCCCAGCAGCCCGCCCACCAGGTGGTCGGAGCCTCCTGAGCCACTGCCTCCGGTGCTGCCGCTCGCCCCGCCCGTGGGGCCGCCGGTGCCGCTGCCACCCGAGGACGACGGGCCCGCGCTCGTGCTCGGTGCCTGCTGCGCCGGTGCCGAGTGACGCGGCGGGACGTGGCCCGTGGTGCCCTGGGTCTGGCTCGGGCTGCCGCCGGAGACCGTGCCGGTCGCACCGGCGGCCGTGCTCGGCGTCGTGGCCACGCTCGACGGCGACGATGTCGCGTCGTGCGTCGACGCCGGCGAGTGGGAGGCCGAGGGGCTCGCCTTGTGCTGCTGCTCGCCCGGTGTCTCGGGCAGTGGCGAGCCCGGCAGTTCGTTGCGCGGCGCCTCGCCGGGACCGGGCACGACCACCCGGTTCGCGTCCCGCACCGCCCCGCCGAGCAGCGATCCGACCAGCAGCGTCACCCCGGTCACCAGGGCCGTCACCAGCGCGCCGCGACGCAGCACGTACTGCCGCAACTGCCAGATGTCCGCCCGCGGTCCGAGCCGGCGCCAGGCGCTGCCCGCGAGGCGCCCGTCCACGGAGTACACCGGCGCCCCGGCGATGATCAGCGGCGACCAGGCGGCGAGGTAGATGATGTCGGGCGCGTCGTACGCGGGCGCCGTCCGCCAGCTCACGGTGACGATCAGGGCGGCCGACAGGAGCCCTCCGACCGAGGCGGCGACCCGCTGCCACAGCCCGAGGACCGTGAGCACGCCCACGAGCGCCTGGAGGAAGGCGACGACGAGACCGGTGCCGACGGGATGGTGCAGCGCGAACTGCCGTAGCGGTTCGGCGACTTCCCAGGGGTGCAGCGTGTTGAGCCAGGTGACCATGGAGCCCCGCTTGCCGCCGTCGAAGTAGACGGGGTCGCAGAGCTTGCCCATGCCGGCGTAGGCCGAGATGGAGCCGAGGAAGATGCGCAGCGGCAGCAGCACCACGCCGAGGTTCATCCGGCGGCCGGGGTAATAGGCGTGACGCACCGGGTCGGCACTGTGCCGCGGCGCCCGCCGCGTCGGCTTCCCGCCCCTGCCCGTGAACTCCCCTTCGTCGTAGGGGGATCCGGGGTAGGTGGGTGTGTCGTACGCGGGCTCGTCGTAGCCGGGTGGCGCGTAAGTCGGTTCGTCGTACGGGCTGCCGACGCTCCGCATGCGCGGCAGAAGCCGGGTCTCGCCGTGGCCGTGCCGGCCCCCGACGGCCGACGGCTCGAAGGGCTGCGTGGCCGGCCCGTCGTCGTAGCCGCCTGCCCCCCGCAGACCGTCGACCCCGACCCGGGGGATGACCTGGGTGGCGCCCGTGTCCACGGCCAGCTCCTCGCCGTGGGCCACGCTCGAGCTCCGCACCGCCTGCAGCAGCCGGTGGGCCCCGGTGTCGTCGGGCGCGGACCTGCCGCTCCAGACGACGGGCCGACGACGGCCTTCGGACGCCCCGCCTCCGCCGGCCGGACCGACGACGGACATGTGCGCCATGGTGTGCGGGGAGGTCACGTTCCGCGCGATCCGCGGGGACTGAGCACGCCGCGTGGACGCGCCCAGCTGTACGCGGAAGCTCGCATGATTGACGATGACCTGCGCCGGGTCGCTCGGCACCTTCACCATGCTCAGCGCGGGAGTGTCGTCGAATCCCGACGATCGGTCCCCCGTGGGTGTGCGGGGCGTTCTGGTCTCCACACTCATCTAACCGAGTGACGTGTGGTTAGGACACTGCTTTGACCGCGCCGATCTGTCCGGACCCCGTCAAGCTCGTCCAGTACGACCGAATGAGCCTGTACGGGTGAACACATGAACACCCGTACGGGCTCACACCCATGAGTGTCAGGCCCGCCGGCGGGCCGTCTCGTACAGCACGATGCCCGCCGCCACACCGGCGTTGAGCGACTCGGCGCCGCCCGGCATCGGGATGCGCACCCGGAAGTCGCAGGTCTCGCCGACCAGCCGCGACAACCCCTTGCCCTCGCTGCCGACGACGATCACGACCGGGCCTTCCAGGGCCTCCAGCTCGTCGACTTCGACCTCCCCGTCGGCGGCGAGACCGACGACCACGATCCCCGCCTTCTTGTACGCCTCGAGCGCGCGCGTCAAGTTGGTGGCACGCGCGACGGGCGTACGGGCGGCCGTACCGGCCGATGTCTTCCACGCACCGGCGGTCATCCCGGCCGCGCGACGCTCGGGCACGACGACGCCGTGGCCGCCGAAGGCGGAGACGGACCGGACCACCGCGCCCAGGTTGCGCGGGTCGGTCACCCCGTCGAGGGCGACGATCAGCGGGTCCTCGCCCTCGTCGTAGGCGGCGTCGGCGAGGTCCTCCGGGTGGGCGTACTCGTAGGGCGGGACCTGGAGGACGAGCCCTTGGTGGTTGAGTCCGTTGGTCATCCGGTCGAGCTCGGGGCGCGGGGCCTCCATGAGGTTGATCCCGCCGCGCTCGCCCGCGAGCTGCAGTGCCTCGCGCACGCGCTCGTCGTTGTCGATGAACTGCTGCACGTAGAGCGTGGACGCGGGCACACCCTCGCGCAGGGCCTCCACAACCGGGTTGCGCCCGACGACCAGCTCGGAGGAGGACTTTCCGCCCGTACGGCGCTGGGGGCGCCCCTGCGACCGGCGGATCTTCGACTGCGCGGCGCGCTGCTTGGCGTGCCCCTTGCGCATTTCGGCGGGGGGAGTGGGGCCCTTGCCCTCCAGGCCGCGGCGCCGCTTGCCGCCGCTGCCGACCTGCGCGCCCTTCTTGCCGGACATGCGGCGGTTGTTCGCGGCCATGACCTACCCGTCTCTTGAAAGCGTCGTACGTACGTCTATGAAGTGTGCCGCCCGGAAGGCCGGGCGGCACAATCGATCATCGGATCGGTGCTGGGCTCAGCGCGGGCCGAGCGTCCAGCGGGGACCCTGGGGGCTGTCCTCGATGACCAGGCCCGACTGGTTCAGCTGGTCCCGGATGGCGTCCGCGGTGCCCCAGTCCTTGCGGGCACGGGCCGCCTCGCGCTGCTGGAGCACGAGACCCACCAGGGTGTCGACCACACCGTGCAGATCCTCGCCGCGGTCGCCCTCCCCGGCCCACTGGGCGTCCAGCGGGTCGAGACCGAGGACGCCGAGCATGGCCCGCACCTCGGCGAGCCGGGCCACGGCGGCCTCCTTGTCGTCGGCGGCCAGCGCGCTGTTGCCCTGCCGGACCGTGGTGTGCACGACGGCGAGCGCCTGCGGCACGCCCAGGTCGTCGTCCATCGCCTCGGCGAAGGCGGGCGGCACCTCGGGGGCGGGCTCGACGACGCCGCCGGCCTTCTCCACGACGCGCTGCACGAACCCCTCGATCCGGGCGAACGCGGACTCGGCCTCGCGCAGGGCCTCCTCGCTGTACTCGATCATCGAGCGGTAGTGCGGGGTGCCGAGGTAGTAGCGCAGGACGATGGGCCGCCAGCGCTTGACCATCTCGGAGACCAGGACGGAGTTGCCCAGCGACTTGGACATCTTCTCGCCGCTCATGGTGACCCAGGCGTTGTGCGCCCAGTACTGCGCGAAATCGTCTCCGAAGGCCTTGGCCTGGGCGATCTCGTTCTCGTGGTGCGGGAAGATGAGGTCGAGTCCGCCGCCGTGGATGTCGAAGGCGGAGCCCAGGTACTTGTGGGCCATGGCGGAGCACTCCAGGTGCCAGCCCGGCCGGCCGCGGCCCCACGGAGTCTCCCAGGAGGGCTCACCCGGTTTGGCGGCCTTCCACAGCGCGAAGTCGCGCTCGTCCCGCTTCCCGGTCTCTCCCTCGCCCTCGGGCTGGCGCAGATTGTCCAGCTCCTGGTTGGAGAGTTCGAGGTAGTCCGGGAAGGAGCGCACGTCGAAGTAGACGTTGCCGTCGGACTCGTAGGCGTGGCCGCGCTCGATGAGGCCGCGCATCATCTCGATCATCTCGGGGATGTGCCCGGTGGCCCGGGGCTCGTACGTCGGCGGGAGGCAGCCGAGGACGTCGTACCCCTCGTTGAACGCACGCTCGTTCTCGTACCCGATCGCCCACCAAGGGCGGCCCTGCTCGGCCGACTTGTTGATGATCTTGTCGTCGATGTCGGTCACGTTGCGGATGAACGTGACCTCGTAGCCGCGGTACTCGAACCAGCGGCGCATGATGTCGAAGTTGAGGCCCGAGCGGATGTGCCCGATGTGCGGCGGCGCCTGCACGGTGGCGCCACACAGGTAGATCGAGACACAACCCGGCTTGAGCGGGGTGAAGTCACGGATCTGCCGGGCGCTGGTGTCGTGCAGGCGAATAGTCACGAGTCCAGGGTAGTGGGCCGGGACCAGTGCCTCACGCCCCTTCCGGCCAAGGGCGACGCATTCGTGACGAACGTCAGGAACACCGGCGCCCCGGACACGGCGACCCCCGGCCAGGACGCCGGCAGCCGCCTCTCAGAGACTCCCGACCACCTTGCGCGGGACGATCCGCACCACGACGCGTTCCGCGTCCTGCGCCGACGCGGGTTGAACTCCGCGTACTTCTTCCCGGTGTACTTGAGCGACAGCTCGTCGATGAGTGCCTGCCCGCCCTCCGTCGTCATCTCCGCCGTGCCGCGGAACTCCGCGTACTCGTACGGCGACTCGGGGTCCTCGACCACGACGCTCACCCGGGGGGTCGCGGTCGAGGTTCTTCTTCTTGCGCCGGTCGACGGTCGTGGAGACGAGGAGATGGTCGCCGTCCCTCTTCACCCATACCGGGGACAGCTGCGGGCTGCCGTCCGGCTGAACGGTCCCGAGAACGATGAACACGGGACCGTCGAGCAGGGTCTTGAGCCGGTCGGACAGTGCGGCGGCCGGCATGGCTACCTCCGGAACCTGGGTCACTGGTGGCTCTGCGGGTACCCCCGCACGCCCTCAGCTCACCTGCACCACGAGCGCGGTGGCGATCGCCATCAGCCCTTCGTCCCGGCCGGGGAAACCGAGACCGTCCGTCGTCGCGCCGGACACGGAGACCGGCGCTCCCGCCGCCTCCGAGAGGAGCTTCTGGGCCTCCTCACGACGTTTGCCGATCTTGGGACGGGGGCCGACCACCTGGACCGCGATGTTGCCGACCTCGAAGCCCGCCTCGCGCACGATCCGCGCGGCCTCCGTCAGCAGCGTGACCCCCGACGCACCGGACCACTCCGGTCGCCCGGTGCCGAAGTGCTGTCCCAGGTCACCGAGGCCGGCGGCCGAGAAGAGCGCGTTGCACGCGGCGTGCGCGACCACGTCCGCGTCCGAGTGGCCCGCCAGACCGGTCCCCTCGCCCTCCCACTTCAGGCCGGCGCACCACAACTCGCGCCCCTCCTCGAAGGCGTGGATGTCGGTCCCGATGCCGACCCGGGGCAGCAGCGGCGCCTCAGAAGCCATCGTTCAGCCTCCTGCGGGTCAGGACCGCCTCGGCCAGCACCAGGTCCAGCGGCCGGGTGACCTTGAAGGCCTCCTCGTGGCCGGGGACCACCACGACCTGCAGCCCGAGCTGCTCCACCATGCTCGCGTCGTCCGTGACGTTGTCCGTCACCGTCTCGTGGGCCCGGATCAGCGTCGCCCGGTCGAAGCCCTGCGGAGTCTGCACCGCGCGCAGCCGGGCGCGCTCGGGCGTGGCGACGACCGGTTCCGGCTCGCCCGGCGTACCCGCCGGCTCGACCTCCTTCACCGTGTCCGCGAGCGGCAGAGCAGGCACGACAGCCGGCGCGCCCTCGCGGACGGCCTCGATCACCGAGTCCACCGTGTCCACGGGAACGAGCGGGCGGGCCGCGTCGTGGACGAGGACGATCTCGTACTGCGGTGGCAGCGCGTCGAGGCCCAGCTTCACCGACTCCTGCCGCGTCTCCCCGCCCGGGACGACCAGGAAGTCGGTCCTTTCGGGGAGGGCGTGCGCGTCGAGCAGCGACTTGACCTCGGGCGCCCCGTCGGGCGGGGCCACGACGACCACGAGGGAGACCGCGCGGGAGGCCGCCATCGCGCGCACCGCATGGATGAGCATGGGCGTGCCGTTCAGCGTGCGGAGCGCCTTGGGGGCACCCGGACCGAGGCGGACACCGCGGCCCGCTGCGGGGATCACCGCGGCGATGGGGGTCTCCCCCGCCCGAGAGGCGCCGAGAGCCTGTGAGGCTTCGGTGGGCGAAGTGCGCGAATCGTCAGACATCGGTTCCTGTCAGGTTTGTTTGCTCGGCGGGGGTGGGTATGGCCTTGGGGGTACCCCCGGCCCCAGGCTGGGGTAGTGCCGGGCGCGACGCCCTGACCGGTCCCTTCCGTGACCTTCCGGTCGAGCGGCGGCCCGGGCCCGGCCCGCCAAGTATCGGGGGGTTTCCCGTACCGGGGGTGTCCCGCCGGCCTACGGCACCGGGGCGGAGTCCCACCTTTCGGCGAGGCCTCGTGCCGTGGTGCCCGGGCACGAACATGCCGCAGCGCCCGGCGACTGCAAAATGCGTCATCGGGCACCGCGGCATGTGCATACGTGCTGTGCGCCGGTCCGTCCACCGGACTCCCCCGTCGGGAAGCGGGCGGGGCGGAACGAGCGTCAGGACGCGAGGACCTCGTCGAGCAGCGCCTCGGCCTTGTCCTCGTTCGTGTTCTCCGCGAGGGCGAGCTCGCTCACCAGGATCTGCCGGGCCTTGGCGAGCATGCGCTTCTCGCCGGCGGACAGTCCGCGCTCACGCTCGCGCCGCCACAGATCACGGACGACTTCCGCGACCTTGATGACGTCGCCGGAGGCGAGCTTCTCGAGATTTGCCTTGTAGCGACGCGACCAGTTCGTGGGCTCCTCGGCGTACGGCGCGCGCAGCACCTCGAAGACCCGGTCCAGCCCGTCCTGACCGACCACATCACGTACGCCGACGAACTCCGCATTGTCCGCTGGCACACGCACCGTCAGGTCGCCCTGGGCGACCTTCAGCACCAAGTAGGTCTTGTCCACGCCTTTGATCTGGCGAGTTTCGATGGCCTCGATCAGCGCGGCCCCGTGATGGGGATAGACCACGGTGTCGCCAACCTTGAACGTCATGTGACAGGTACCCCTTCCGTGGCTATCCAGGGTAACACGGAAACCGCGTCTTCTGAATGGCGTTTTCGCAGGTCAGGGCATATCTCGGGGCTTGACAACCTCGACAGGAACGTGCTGCGCAGGGGGAGCGGAACGGGGTATTCGCAGGTCGGAGCGGCTGCGCGGGCGGGAGGAAACCCGCACGTTACACACATCGAAGGTCTCTGAACAGGTCCGAAACCTTCCCTTTTGTCCCGCCTCAAGCGATCGACTTCCGCTACTCCGTTCGGTGCTCGGGAGGCCGGTACGAGACGAATCTTGAATTGATCAAGGTGCCGGATGAACCCCCGGCTGTTGTCCCTGTGATCGATTTTCGGACCGCCAAGCATTCCTTAAGGTAAATCCCGAAGCCGAGATCCGAGACGCTTATGTGAATGCAGGACAACATCGAGGTCAATGCGGCTGGTGAGACATCTGGGAACTCTGCGACGAACGTGCGCCGAGATGGGCTCACCGTCCGGAGCGTCCGCCTCCGCCGTCCGGCGCGGATGCCCCGCCCGGGCGAAGTCGACAGCTTGCCGTGATGTTGGGGAGGGTCGGGTGCGGAGACCGGGGAACGGCTCGGTAACCTATGGCCGCTGACAAACACTTAGGGCGGCTTTATCAGGGAGTCGTCCTGCTCCGCCCACGTTCAAGGAGTTGCCGCCGCCGTGAGCAGCAGCCTTCGACGCGGCGCCCTCGCCGCCGCCGCCATCGCGTTCTCGATCGCCTCGCTCGCCGCGTGCGGTGCCGGCAACAACGCCCAGACGCTCGAGATCAAGCCGGACAACGCGGCGACCAGCGTCGGGAGCATCAAGGTCCAGAACGCCCTTGTGATCACCCAGCCCAACGCGCAGTCCACTGGTCCCGCCGCGATCTCAGCGACGATCTTCAACACCGGTCGCACCGCCCAGACGCTGGACTCGATCAGCGTGGAGGGCGGCGGCACCGCCGAGCTCCGCCCCGCGAAGGGCAGCGGCCCGCTGACCATTCCGGCCCTCAGCTCCGTCGTCATCGGCGGCAAGGACAATGCCGCCGCCACGCTCAGCAGCCCGGGCCCGGGCATCCAGGACGGCAACGCGCAGAAGGTCACCTTCACCTTCAGCCAGACCGGCGACGTCAGCCTGCGGGCGTTCGTCGTCCCGGCCGAGAGCTACTTCACGAAGTGGGGACCGAGCAACGTCCCGGCGATGCCGACCGCCACGGAGTCGCCGACCGGGTCCTCCGGGAGCCCCAAGCCGTCGAAGCCGGCGACGGGCTCCCCCGCGGCCGGCTCCTCCGCCGAGGGAACGGCGACCGAGTCGAGCTCGAGCGGGCACTGACACCGGAGCGGGGGGGGGGGGGGCGGCGAGGGGGGCCGCGCGGCGGCAGGGCGCCGCCCCCCCACCACAAGAGCCCACCCCCCCCCCCCCCCCCCCGGGGCCGGCCCCTCCGCCGCGGCACGGGCCCCCGCGTCGTGCTCGCGGGGGCCCTCACCCCGGCGGGGCCGGGCCGCTACACCCGCTCCGGGCCCGCCTTCGCTTCTCCGGACCACACCCTCTCGTCGGCGCAGCCGCCCCCCGACCGCGGCGGCAGCCGCGCACCCCGGCTCCGGTACGGATCACCCGCGCCCAGCGCCCGGCAGGAAGCGCGCCTGGTACGACCAAGGGCGGTACCCCTCGCGGGGTGCCGCCCTTGGTCGTGCAGTACGCGCGCGTGGAGGCCTGGGCACTCCCTCGCGCGCGTTCACGGCGTGAACGCCGCCTTCCGCCTGTGCGGATCTGTGCGCCGATCGGCCGCCTGCGCGGTGTCTGCGCACTCGGCTGCCTGCGTGCAGTCCGGCGCGCATGCGCCCCATGGGGCCCTGCGCGCCGCCCCGCCTACGGCTCGCCCTCGGTTTACGGCTCGAACTTGTAGCCGAGGCCGCGGACCGTCACCAGGTAGCGCGGAGCACCCGGGTCGGGCTCGATCTTGGCCCGCAGGCGCTTGACGTGGACGTCGAGGGTCTTGGTGTCGCCCACGTAGTCGGCGCCCCAGACGCGGTCGATGAGCTGCATACGGGTCAGCACACGGCCCGCGTTGCGCAGCAGCATCTCCAGCAGGTCGAACTCCTTCAGCGGCAGGTCGACCTTCGAGCCGGACACCGTGACCACGTGGCGGTCGACGTCCATGCGCACCGGGCCCGCCTCCAGGGCGGCCGGTGTCACCTCCTCCGGCTCACCGCGCCGGCGCAGGACGGCACGGATGCGAGCGACGAGCTCGCGCGAGGAGAACGGCTTGGTGACGTAGTCGTCGGCCCCTATTTCCAGCCCGACAACCTTGTCGATCTCGCTGTCCTTGGCGGTCACCATGATCACCGGGACATTGGACCGGCCGCGCAGCTGCCGGCAGACCTCGGTGCCCGGCAGGCCGGGCAGCATCAGGTCGAGAAGGACGAGATCGGCGCCGTTGCGCTCGAACTCGTCGAGACCGTCGGGCCCCGTGGTCGCGATGGCGACTTCGAAGCCCTCCTTGCGGAGCATGTAGGACAAGGCGTCGCTGAAGGACTCCTCGTCCTCGACGACGAGCACTCGGGTCACGGAAGGACCTCCGGGGCGGGAAGCGGTTCGTACGGGGATGAGACGGTGGTCGTCCCGTCAGAGCGGCCGGCCTCGTCATCGAGGTCGGACGGGTGGTCGGTCGCGCGGTCGCGGGCCGCACCCGCCTCCGGCAGCCGAAGGGTGAACGTGGAGCCCTGACCCTCGGAACTCCACACCGTGACCTCCCCGCCGTGCGAGGCGGCCACATGCTTGACGATAGCGAGGCCCAGGCCCGTACCGCCCGTGGCACGGGAGCGGGCCGGGTCGACGCGGTAGAAGCGCTCGAAGATGCGCTCCTTGTCCTTGTCGGAGATGCCGATGCCCTGGTCGGTCACGGCGACCTCGATCAGATCCCCGCCGTGCGCGGACACCCGCCGGGCGGCGATACCGACCCGGGTGCGGGCCGGCGAGTAGTTGACGGCGTTCTCGACGAGATTGCCGAGGGCGGCGGCCAACTGGCCGCGGTTGCCCCACACATGCAGGTCGGCGGTGCCGCCCGCGGCCATGGTGATCTGCTTGGCGCCGGCCTGGTGCCGGCAGCGGTCGACCGCCTCGGCGACCAGTTCGTCGACACGTACGGGTTCGGCGTCCTCGAGAGGGTCGTCGTTCTGCACCCGCGACAGGTCGATCAGTTCCTGCACCAGGTTGGTCAGCCGGGTCGCCTCGATCTGCATCCGGCCCGCGAAGCGCTCCACGGCCTCGGGGTCGTCGGAGGCGTCCATCACCGCCTCGGAGAGCAGCGACAGGGCACCCACAGGAGTCTTCAGCTCATGGCTGACGTTGGCCACGAAGTCGCGGCGAACCGCCTCTATCCTGCGGGCTTCCGTGAGGTCCTCGACGAGCAGCAGCACCAGCCGGGAGCCGAGGGGCGCCACGCGCGCGGACACGGCGAGGGCTTCGCCCCGTCCGGTGCCGCGCCGCGGCAGGTCCAGCTCGACCTGTCGTATCTCGCCGTCGCGCCGGGTGTCACGTGCCATCTGGAGCATGGGCTCGACCGCGAGTTTGCCGCCGCGCACGAGCCCGAGGGCGTACGCTGCCGAACTGGCCTTCACAACGGCGTCGGCCTCGTCCAGGACGACGGCCGAGGACCGCAGCACGGACAGGACTGTGTCCACGCCGGGCGGAAGCACCGGGTCCGTGTGCAGGGAAGTGCGCGTGGGCCGCTTCTGGTCGCGCTCGCTCCAGCGGAACGCCAGCATGGCGATGACGCCGGTGAGCACTCCGGCGATCGCAGCCGCTGCGGCGACCGCCGCGTTCACGTCCATGCATCCAGGTTAGGCATGCCGATACGCGAGTCCACAGCCATCAGAGTGCGACCTCGACCACTCGTCGCCCAGAGTTCACCTTGGAGCCAGTATCGGTTCATTTGGGGTGCCGGAAACGGTCGCGTAGGGACCGGAACGTGGCACCGTGGGTGCCCAGGGTGCCGTGTACGCCGTGTTCGCCATGGTGACGTCGGCCCCGGCCCCCCGGCCCCCGAAGCAGACGTGAGAGAGGGACATCCTGATGCGGGACGCGTACCACGAGGAACTTGACTCGATCGGTGAGGGTCTGGTCGAAATGGCCCGGCTCGTCGGGTCGGCGATCGGGCGCGCCACGACGGCGATCCTCGACGCCGACCTGAAGCTGGCCGAAGCCGTCATCGAGGGCGACAAGAAGATCGACGAACTCCAGCACGACCTGGAGGCGCGCGCGATAGCACTCCTCGCCCGCCAGCAGCCGGTGGCGACGGACCTTCGCATCGTCGTCACGTCGCTGCGGATGAGCGCGGACCTCGAGCGCTCGGGCGACCTGGCCCAGCACGTCGCCAAGCTGGCCCGGCTGCGCTTCCCCGAGCGCGCCGTACCGCACGACCTGGACGCCACCATCCTGGAGATGGGGCAGCTCGCGCAGCGTCTGATGGCGAAGGCCGCGGAGGTCATCGTCAGCAAGGACATCGACCTGGCGATGCAGCTCGAGCAGGACGACGACGAGATGGACCAGCTGCACCGCACGCTCTTCCAGCACCTGATCGACGAGCGCTGGAGCCACGGCATAGAGACGGCTGTGGACGTCACCCTGCTGGGCCGCTACTACGAGCGCTACGCCGACCACGCGGTCGCGGTCGCGAAGCGTGTGGTCTTCCTGGTGACGGGTGAGCACGCGGACGATCTCCAGCCGGACATCCAGCCGTAACGGGCGTCGAGGGCGCCTGGCCCCGGCCTGACGGACGGGTGGTTTCCCCGGTTCCGGCGAGAGCACCGTCGCCGGAACCGGTATCCGCCCCGGGGGCTTGAAGGAGCCCGACCGGTCGTGCGCGAGCATCTGTGCGCCGTTGATGCGCCTGTCCGCAGGGGCATGAAATGGGAACAGGCACCAGTCTCGAGGAGGGACCCATGGCGGAGACCCCCAGCACGCCCGACCCCACGCAGGAGCGCGAGACCCAACAGCCCATCGAGATCAAGAGCCTCCCGCTGGTCGGCGCGTGCGGCTGCGGCTCCGGCTGCGGGTGCGGATGCCAGTCGGGCGCGCCGTGCCAGTGCGGCTGACGCCGCACGAAGCAGACGATCTCGCTGCGCTCTCGCACAAAGAGTGACCACGAAGGGCCCCGGCACGCAGCCGGGGCCCTTCGCGTCCGTAGCAGCCGCGGTCGGGCGGGAGCAGCATGGAAGGAGAGCAGGCGAGCGCACCCGGAAGGAGGTGCGAGGCCATGACCCAGTTCATGGACGTCCACCACGGTATGAAGGGCATCACGGACGACCAGCTGAAGCAGGCGCACAAGGCCGACCTCGCGATAGAGAAGGAAGAGGGAGTGCACTTCGAGAGGGCCTGGGCGGACCCGGAGTCCGGAACGATGTACTGCCTCTCCGACGCCCCCTCGGCCGATGCGGTCCGCCGCGTCCACGAACGCGCAGGCCACAAGCCCGACGAGGTCCACCCGGTCCCGCTGTCCATCTGGTGACCCTCCGACGGCCCCGGACGCACGCCGCCACATGGTCCGTTTCTTCCTGAACGGCTGTCATCGGCCGCTGTCTTCCTCGGTTGTGGGTCGCATCAGGTCGGCGGATCGGTTGAGTCGCCGTCACCGTCGCCGAGGTAATTGCAGTGCAGGGAGCAGATGATGGGTTCGCCCACACTCCTGCCGCGGCGAACTGCGCAGTTCGCCGTGCTAGCTTGGCGGCATGTTCACCGCATTCCTCTTCCTCTGACCAGGGCGCCACGACAGGCCAATGACCCGGCCCACGGCGGCCTGGAGCGCAGGTGCCTGTCCTCGTGCTGCCTCGAAGGCAGCGGCAAGCGACCCTGCTTCCAGAGACGGGAATGTCCGTGAACACCTCTTCTTCTGTCGTGCCCACCGCCTGGATGCGCGCACACACCTCGACCCTGACCACGATCGACCCGGCCGCGAGCCTGGACGACCTCGAACCCCTGCGGCAGATCGTCGGTGACGCCCGCGTCGTCGCGATCGGTGAGAGCGCGCACTTCGTGGAGGAGTTCTCCACCGTCCGTCAGCGCGTGCTGCGATTCCTGGCCGAACGCTGCGGTTTCAGCGTCTTCGCGTTCGAGTTCGGTTTCGCCGGAGCGGGCGTACTCGACCGCTGGCTGGCCGAGCAGGACGACCGCCCGCTCGGCGAGGTCGGCCCGGCTGCCGCGGACTGGGGTGCGGGCGGGCTGATGGCCTGGTTGCGTGAGCACAACGCCGGCAGCAGCAACCCGTTGCGGTTCGTCGGGATCGACGTGCCCGAGGCCGGCGGTGCGCTGCGTCCCGTGCTCGAACCCCTGGCCGACTACCTGGCCGACGTCGATCCCGAGTCCGTTCCCCTGGTCGAGACGGCCCTGCGGATCAGCGACTCGTTCCTGGCAGGCCTCGGTTCCGGTGTTGCCGCCGCCCCGGCCTGGGCCCAACTGGAGCACGCCCAGCAGGACGCGCTGACCGCCGTGCCGGCCCGACTTCAGCTACGGCTCCGCGCTGTCCGGCCGCCGGCCGAGGCACGCGCGGACGTCCACCGCTACGCCGTCGCCGAACGCCTGCTCGCCGGGGCGTGCACGATGGACTACATGTTCCGCGCGATGGACGACCTGTACTCGGGCACGGGCATCACCGCCGACCTGTCGGTGCGGGACCTCTACATGGCCGAGACGCTGCGCTGGCACGTGGAACACGCCCAGCCCGGCGCCCGGTTCGTGCTCGCGGCGCACAACAACCACATCCAGAAGGCCCCGAACGTCTTCGGCGAAGCGACCACCGCGTCGCCGATGGGACAGCACCTGGCACGAACGCTCGGCGAGAACTACGGGGCGATCGGCGTCGCGCACACCGACGGCCATGTACCCGAGATGCACCCGGACGCCAGCGCCCCCGTGGGGTTCAGCTCGGCGACGTAGCTCTGCCCGACCCGCAGCCCGGCAGTCTCGAGGCCGCTCTGATCGAGGCCGGCCTGCGCGAGAGGGCCACGCTCACCGACCTGCGCCACGCGCCCAGCGGACCCGACGGCAGTGAGCTGCTGACCAGCATCCGCACCCAGAGCGCCGCCATGCACACCCCGCTGGGCGAAGCATTCGACGCGGTCATCTCGACCCCGACGGTGACCAGGGACCGCACGGTCACGTTCTGAGCGGGCACAACCAGACCGCCAAAGGGCCGAGGAGCAGACCCGCGTCGCCCACTGGGGCGCGCCGAACGCAACCCGGTCCCGGTGCGTCATAGGAGCGGCACTGCCGCGAGCCCACACCGCGATGCCTCTGCTCGTCACCGTCGGACCCTGGGGGACCCATGCCCGCACGCACCGCCCAACTGCTTCTCGTCCTCACCCTGTTCGCCGCAGCGGGCGGGGCCCTCACCGGCTGCGACAGCGAACAGGGAGGCGGTCGTGGTACTCGGTCCCACACCCCCGACCCGGTGGCGAAGGCCCGCGCTCGTCAGGTCGCCGACGCCTGGGACGGCTCCGAGGCCGCCCGGGCATGGCGGAAGGGTTACTACCCGATGGGCGAGACGGTCCAGCTGCCCGAGCACGCCTTCCATGACGGAGACGACAAGCAGGCCTACGAGGCCCAGAGCTTCGTCCTGCGCGGCGAACTGCCCGCCGCTCCGCGGAAGAACGGCCAGGTGAAGTGGGAGAGCGGCGCCTCGCTCACGCTGCCGCTGATGGAGGCGCGGCAGGCGTACGAGACAGTGGCCCGCGGCGGCCACGACGGACCGCACCTGACCGTGACCGGGGCGAAGCTCGGTGAGATGACCCTGGCCACCAGCCGCGGCCCGGCGACCGTCCCGGCCTGGCTTTTCACCCTGGACGGCTACGACACTCCGCTCAAGCGGGCCGCCCTGCGTCCCTCGAAGGCTCCCACGCCGCCGGTCACACCGGTCGCGGAGGGGACCAGCGCCACGTTGTGGCCGCTTCAGGGACTGGTCGAGACAGCGGGGGACGGCCGGTCCGTCACGGTGATGGCCGGTCACGGGGCCTGCGACGACGGTCCTGGCGTGGACGTACTGGAGACGGGCGGGAGCGTGGTGCTGTCCGCGTCCATCGTCGGGGCGAAGGACGGCCCCTGCACCAGTCAGTTGCTCCGCGAGAAGGTGACGGTGAAGCTGGACCGGCCGCTCGACGACCGTGTGCTCCTGGACGCGTTCACGGGTCGGCCGGTGCGGCACGTGAACTGACCGGGCCAAGACCAGTGCTGTGGCCGCATTGCTTCGCCGGCGCGGCGGTTGGACGGGCGTTGCCGTTCGTTCCGTTTCAGCTACGCCTACTGGGCGGGCGCTGTCACCGCCGTGCTGTCGCTGCTCTACGGCTACTACGGGCAGACCGGGACGGACCTGCTGCAGCGCCTCGGTGGGATCGCCGTCGGCACCGAGCTGGGCTTGGCCGCTTCGTGGTTCGTCCTGCCCATCCGCTCCACTGATGTCGTGCGCCGCCGGGCCGCCGGCGCACTCCTCCCATTGCGGGACGTGCTCGGCGGCGCCCGGACCGGCACCGCGGATCTCGGCCCGTCCGCTGCCAGCTTCGACCGCAGCCTGGAACGGCTGGTCAAGGCGGCTCCGCCACTGGAGGCCCACCGCCGACTGGTCCAGCACCGGCTGGCGCGACAGTGGCCGGGCGTCCGGAGGCTCACCGGGCCGCCCCCGCCGACGCTGTGGACGCGATCAAGGCCTGCGCCGGGCCGCTGCGTACGCTCACCGCCCTCGCAGCCCGGGACACGCCGCGGGACGACGCGGAGTTCGCTCGGGCCGTCGACGATCTCGCCGCCACAGGTCTGGCACCACGCACGGCACTGCGCGCCCTGCCGAAGTCGAAGTAGGCCGGACCAAGCGCCGGATCCCGCGAGATCGGCGTACAGGTTGGCGTACGTCGATCAGCCACGAAACGGCCGCCGGGCGGTCAGCCCAGCGGGTACCCGACGTAGTCGCCGAGGAGATCGGCGTAGACGTCGACGGAGGTGGAGCCCGCGTTGTAGAGGTCGATCTCGCCGTTGGTGCCGGCCTTGACCAGCGCGCGGTTGGCCACGCTGTGTCCGGTGGTGAAGTCGAAGCACTGCGCCCCTCCGCCTACAGGCCGGAGGGGCGCAGTGCTACATGTCCGCGACGGGTTGAGCTGGGCGCTGCTCCTCTTCGGGAAGACCTCGCAGCCAGACCGCGGTAGCCGCTGGTCCAGTCAGCCGTGGCCCGACGCCCGCGGTCGGATCAGGTTCGCCCGGCGACAACCCGCCGGCCGAACCCCATGGATCGGCCGGGTCAGTACCAGAGCTGGTTGTCCGCGTACGAGCAGGACCAGATCTGGACTTGGGTGCCGTCTTGCCAGCCGGCATCCCTGGCGTCCAGGCATTTGTTGGCGTAGACGTTGACGAATGCGTATTGCGGCGCGCAGATCGAATGATCCGCGTTGCAGTAGTTCTTCACGAAGACCTGCCGCCACTCCTGGCTGCTCGTGGCATAGCAGTGCCACTGGTGCACGATGGTGCCGTCGTTCGTCCAGGGGCCCTGGATGTCCATGCAGCTGTTGCTCTGCACATTGCGGAACTTGTAGACGTGGTCCGCCACCTTGTCGAAATACCAGCGCTGGTTCTGGGTCGGACCATTGTCGTGCCAGAGATGGATGGTCGTGCCGTCCCCGGTATACGGGTAGGCGACGTCGAGGAGCTGATGGTCGGCTATCTCACTCGCGTGCAGGTTGGCCCATACGTAGGGGCCGTACGTCGCGGCCTGCGCGGCGGGAGCTGCGGCAAAGATGCCGAACACCATGAGAAAGCCCGCCAAGAGTACGGTCACTCTTCGACGCGGACGCAGCAGACGATTCTTCACATGAACCCCCCGGTTGCCGATTACGTCCCACTGGGCACGCACTCTGGCATGGACACGACGGGAGCCACAAGGAACTCGGCGCAGAAATAGTCAAATCCTGTGCAGCGAAGGGTAGTTCAGGCCACATGAGCCCCGATCGGCTCGATCTCGAAATGATCGTTCAACGGGGTTCGACTGGGGGTGATCTTCCCTTTGATCGTGGGCACCGGGAGTCCGGGACTGTGGTTTCAGAGGAAATAGCGCCGGGTGGGAAGCAAGAGATACCGCGGCAAGCGGTACACGGAGCAATTCGAATGGGACGCGGTCGCGCTCGCGCGCTCCTTCGGGAAGACCGTCATCGAGGTGGCCCGGGATCCCCGGGCAAGGGCCGCGAGCATGCCGCCGCGCGCGAGCCGGCGAATCGGTCAGAGACCGCTGCGCTGTGCGGTGCCCGCTCGACACCGCAGTTCCCCGCGGTTCGCCGTGCGATCGGGCACGGATGGGGCACGGGCACCTTCTGATCCGTAGCTCTACAGAGACCGGCCATTTCAAGGCCATACGGGACAGCGGGACACCGGCGAGGGCCACGGTGGGGCCCTTGGTGGGCCGGCGACCCTGACGCTTGGAGGGAACCGCGGCCTGGCTCATCTTGAGCGACGCCCCCTTCACGACACTCTGATCCCCGTCGGCGCGCGCCGCGCACTCGCTACCCGCACCCCGCCGGCCAGGCATAGCTGTTTCTCATCTCGTCGGAGAAGTTTCATTGGGCCTCCACAGAGATCAACGAGGCTCTCCCCTCGGCTACATCTCCCCCGCGCGCCCCCGACCTCGTTCGGCACGGTGCCCGTTTGATGTCAGGAGACAGCGTTGTCAGAAAGAAGTGCAGGCGGTCCGAACCCGCCTCGCAGAAGAAGGCGCGGCACGACCGTCGTGTCGCTCGCGGCGGCCGCCGCCCTGCTGGGCGGTGGCCTGGTCGTCGCGGGCAACGCGGCCGCGGACTCGCAGCCGGTCACGCCCGACCCGGGTGCCGCCGGCGCGGACGGCACGTCCTGACTACCCAAGTCGCCCGACAGTGGCCGCTCGTGGTCAACGAGAGCCGGACCCCGGACGAGACGATCACCCGTGGTATCGACTGCCACACCGACACGTACCAGACCGTGGGCGGCACTCAGCACGCCACCGAGCTCGACGTCGACCTCACCGACCAGAACCTGCGGATGGGCGTCGCCGAGTCCCACGAAAAGCTCACCGATCCGAACAGCGAGATCGTCACCTCGATGGCGAACCGCACGGGCGCGGTCGCGGGCATCAACGGGGACTTCTTCAACATCCACGACACCGGCCGCCCCCAGGGCATGGTGGTCATCGACGGCCGACTGGTGAAGAGCCCCAGCCCGAGCTGGAACCAGAACCTGGTGTCCGGACCGACGGCTCGATCGGCATCGGCAAGGAGTCCTACTCCGGCACCCTCACCGACGGCTCGGTGAGCCACGTACTCGACTCGGTCAACACCGTCGAGGACATCGCCTCCCACAAGCTGGTGCGGCTCACCCCCGACCTCGGGGCCACCGGGACCATCGCGGCTTCCGTGGTGGTTGCCGGGCACCGCGACCCGTCCGACAACGGCGTGCTCGTGATCGACCAGGTCTCGCAGAACGTCAAGTCCATCCCGGCGCTGCCGGCCGGCACCGAGGACCTGGTCGCCAACAGCACCGCGGGCCAGTGGCTGACCGCGAACGTGCCCGTCGGTGACCACGTCTCGGTCGCCGAGAAGATCAGCCCGGACAACGCGCCGCAGCAGGCGCTGTCCGGCGGCGCCGTCCTGGTCCAGAACGGTCAGCGGGCCGTGCCGCTGCAGGGCACCGGCGAGAACAACATCAAGCGCAGGTCGGGGGCGTGATCACAAAGACTACTTCTTCTTGCCCTGGGTCTGGCGGGCCCGTCTTTCGCTCCTGGTCAGAGAGCGATACCCAGCCTAACCTGCGGTCGGGCGGTCGTTGTTGGTCGTTGTCGGTTGTCGTCTGTCGCCCTCGGAGGGCCCACAGAGGGCCCGGCTGTGTCGCCCCGAGCCTCAGGCACGAAGAAGAGCAGCCTCCCCGGCTTGCGTCACAGTCTTCCCTTCGCCTGTGTGTACTCGGCGGGATTCGAACCTTCAGCCTTCTGATCCGTAGCTCTACACAGACGGTCGCTGAGGGTCATTCCGGTTGCGCTACGGCCGTATGAGGACGCTACCGGACCGCATCGGTTGCTGTGGTTGCTGTACTTCGCTGCTGTACGGCAGTCCAACTTGCCGAGGACTGTGCAGGCGGCGCCTCAGCCCCCATCATTTCAATTGCTCAACGTCGATGCCGCTTGGGCATCCGCCTGGCAACGGGGAGGCAGGGGGCGACATGACGGCAGCACCGGCGAAGACCAGGACCGTCGCATGGATCGGGTTGACGGTCATCGGGCTGTTCCTGCTGATTGCGCCGGTCATGGACCTACTCTCCGACCATGCTCACGGTCTGCCATCCGACCATGCGCCGGTCTTCACGAAGCTGGCCGGCGGCTCTTTCAACACGGTGAAAAGCTCCGCACCAGGGGTGACGCACTACGTCACGACCCTGGAGTACGGCTATGCACTGCACGAGCTCACGTTCGCGGTGCTCTTCTTGGCCATTGTTCTTGTGCCCTTTCGCCGGGGGGAGCGGTGGGCATGGTTCGCGTGCTGGATCGTTCTGGTCGCGGCGATCGGCTACACAGCCACCATCGCCCACCACGACAGCACGCTGCTCACACGGAGCCTGATCGCCGACATCGCGGTGCCCCTCCTGTTGCTGCTGTCAGCCCATGGATTCTTCAATGCCACCGCTGAAGGGAAGCAGCGAGGCGAGAGCTGACGCCAATCAGAGCAGGAGTGTTTGGGAGACTCGCGTGGTGACCAGCACTGATGACAACGCGCACCCAGCCCTGCTCCGCCGGGGATTCGCCTTGGAGTACGTCACCCTCAGCTGGAACCTGGTAGGCATCGTGGTCCTCGCCGTCGCGGCGATCTCAGCGAGGTCCGTGGCACTGGCCGGGTTCGGCCTGGACTCGCTGATCGAGATCGGCGCCTCCACCGTGGTGATCTGGGAACTGTCCGGCAGCGGTGAGGACCGTCAGCGCGGTGCCCTGAGGCTGATCGGTGCTGGCTTTGCACTGCTGGCGGTATACCTGATGGTGCAGTCCACATGGCTGCTGTCCATCGGCTTCCGCCCGCACCACTCGCCGCTGGGTATCGCATGGACGGCTGTCACCGCAGCGATGATGTTTGCCCTGGCCTTCGGCAAGGCCCGCACCGGTGCCGCACTGGACAATCCGGTGCTGACGACCGAAGGACGGGTCACCCTCATCGACGGCCTGCTGGCCACCGCGGTTCTGCTCGGTCTGCTGCTCAACCTGGCGGTTGGCTGGTGGTGGGCCGACCCGGCGGCTGGCTACGTGCTCGTCTGCTACGCGGCCCGCGAGGTCAAGGAAATCTTCTTCGGCGACCACTGACCAAACTGGCCGTGGCCTGCCCGAACAGTTTTGGCAGGCTCCGGATCAGGCCGCCATACAGCCCACGGGCGACCAAGTGTCCATGGCTCAGTCAAGCGCACGGTCTGGGTCCTGGAGCACAGTTTGGAAGACGGCGTATGCGGATGACAGCTGACGTGGCAACTTCCTGACCTGGGCCGGAGCGTGGTTGGCGCCGCTGTTCCCCGTGAGCCCCCGCAATGTCCCGCCGGAACGGGCAGGCGACGGGTACGGGGCCTCTTCGTCCCGAACTATCGGCCGGACGGCGATCACGGTCCGGGAGGCTGGTCGGGTGGTCGACGGAGGCTGTTAACGGCCACCTGGGTGTGTGGTGGTTGCTGTACTTCGCTGCTGTACAGCAACCACAGGCGTCGCGGATCACGCTCTCCATCCCGGCCTGCTTCGGACTGGGACTATCGGCTGGACCAAGCCGTGAACCGTCGCCCGGGTCAGTCAAGCCATGATCGGGCTGACTTTCAGTCATGAATCACCCAAGAACGACATCTGAACATCCCAGGAAAGGCAAAGGAACATTCTCGCTTCGACGTCTCCCTTGTTGACGTGACCCCGACATCCGTACGGTCTGCCCGATCACGGCGCACACCCCGCGCCGAGGTCGTACCGCGCACCCCCCACAGCCCTTCCCGGTACACCCACCACGTGGAGGACGTACGTTGCGCAGAACCGTTTCCCTCACAACCGTGGCCACGCTCGCCACGTCCGCCCTCGCCCTGGCTGCCCCTGTCAGCCAGGCGGCCCAGGCCACCGCCTCCCCGTCCCATGGCGTCACCGTCGCCCACGCCTGCGTCGCCCCGGCAAAGAAGGGCGAGATGGCCTGCAACGCCCTGCAGGTCACCGCGGGCACCCCGAAGTCGGCACACGCCGAGAGCGATCTGACCGCGGCTGCCGCACCGTCCGGCTACGGTCCCGCCTCGCTGCAGGCGGCGTACAACCTGCCCTCCGCGACCGGCGGTTCGGGTCAGACAGTGGCGATCGTCGACGCCTACGACGACCCGAACGCCGAGTCCGACCTCGCCGTCTACCGCTCCCAGTACGGCCTGTCCGCCTGCACCACCGCCAACGGCTGCTTCACGAAGGTCGACCAGAACGGCGGCACGAGCTACCCGCGCGGCGACTCCGGCTGGGCCGAGGAGATCTCCCTCGACCTCGACATGGTCAGCGCGGCCTGCCCGAACTGCAAGATCCTGCTGGTCGAGGCCAAGACGCCGACCATGACCAACCTCGGTACGGCCGTGAACACCGCGGTCAGGCTGGGCGCGAAGTTCGTCTCCAACAGCTACGGCGGCTCCGAGTCCTCCAGCGACTCGACCTACGACTCCAGCTACTTCAACCACCCGGGCGTTGCTATTACCGTCTCCTCCGGTGACAACGGCTACGGTGTCGAGTACCCGGCGGCTTCCAAGTACGTGACAGCGGTGGGCGGTACGTCCCTGAAGACCGCCACGAACTCCCGCGGCTGGACCGACACGGTGTGGAGCGGAGCAGGCTCCGGCTGCTCCACGTACGACGCCAAGCCCAGCTGGCAGAAGGACACCGGCTGCACCAACCGCACCGTGGCGGACGTATCGGCGGTCGCCGACCCGAACACCGGCGTCGCGGTCTACGACACCTACCGCTCGGCCACCGGCTGGATGGTCTTCGGCGGCACCAGCGCCTCCTCCCCGCTGATCGCGGCGACCTACGCGCTGGGCGGCACCCCATCCGCCGGCTCCTACCCGGCGTCCTTCCCGTACGCGCACACCTCGGCGCTGTACGACGTCACCAGCGGCTCCAACGGCAGCTGCGGCGGCTCCTACCTCTGCACCGCCACCACCGGATACGACGGCCCGTCCGGGCTCGGCGTCCCGAACGGCACCGCCGCGTTCACCGGCTGAACCTCCCTACGGAGTAAGCGTGCTGGCCGCAGGCGCATCACGCGGATGACCACCGCCGCGTTGTTGCGGCGCTCCTGGTTCTCGGCCACGGGGTCGGAGTCGGCGACTGTACCGACTCCGGCCTCCCGCGCGAACTCCCACTTGCCTGCCGGCAACTGCCGGGGCCCGCATCCGCGGTGCCCCCAGCTCTCGGCAACGGTGTGCGATCGCCCGCTGTCGTACGCCCACATTGATGAAGCTCCCATACGCCGTCAGCGGTGTGGATGAGCGGCTGCTGGGCGATATCGGCGGGTGAGCTGCTTGTAGCCCTCGCGGGCGATGAAGCGTTCGAGGCAGCGCAGGCTGTCCTATTTTGGACATGCCTTCGGCTGTACGACGGGCGTCCTGGGCCCGCGCGACCGCCGCGCCCAAATCCCCGTCGCTCGCCTGCATGCGCCGGGGTTGCCGTGCCTGGTCCAAGGCTGTCCTCGTTCGCACCGGATCCATTCCCAGTCCGCGCCGTCCCACATGCTCCGATCGCACCGACGGCCACATGAGGACCAGCGTCAACCGTCACCGAAGTGGCACAACGCATCAGGCGTCCTTCACGTACTCGACGGAACCACTAGCGCCGCACCGCCCTGCCCCCGAAGGGCCGAGAGCTCATCGCCCCGTTGATCCGGTGCGCGACCCGAGACCTTTCCGGCCGGTGACGCTTCCCGCCGGCCGTGCGCTGTGTGAGTGCCGAGTCGGTGCCGAACGGATCACGGACGACTGCCATCGGCGTCGACACCGCATTCTTCCCAGACCACTCCCCATGCTGCTCTTGACTCCCCCCGGGGGCGGCATGGAGAGGGACCGGGCGGCCGGGTCCCCGCCCACTGCGCGGGGGTCCAGCCGCCCACATCCGCATCGAACCGACCGGGGGCAGGCGGATCACGGACTCACCGGGGCCCCTGATTCCAGGGTCCGGGCGCGTTCGCCGTCGCATCGCGGCACAGCAGTCGCCGCGAGCCGTGTCCGGGGAAGCGAACGGCGAGCCCCATGCTGTCATCCTGTCGGTTTCGCCGTTGACCGACCTGTCCCTTTCGGTTGATTCGTTCTGTCCTGCGAGGCCCAGGTGTAACACTTCCGGCCGAGTTCGCTCTGTCTATGCGGGCGACTGTGTCGGTCGGCCAGGACAAGGAGCACGACTCGTGCAGCGGACGGACGAAAGCGGCAGAGCGTACGGTGAGGATCCGTACGGCGGCGCCGGGTACGCGTATGCCTACGGCTACGAGCACGGTGGGAGTGCCCCCACCGACACGGCCACGCTGCCCTGGGCTCCGGAACAAGTCGCGCAGGGGACGCACCCGACGGGCCATGCCCATGCGGCGGGGACGGACCCCTACGCCGCCTGGCCGCATCTCTATGTCGTCGCGACGGATCCCCACGCCGCCGGACCGGGGCCCGCCACGACGTCGGGAGACGCTCCTCACGGCGACGTCCTCACCGTTTCGCCTCCAGAACTCGACCCGCCCGGCCCTCCGGCACCAGGACCGGGAACGCCGAAGACCGAGTCGGTGGGGCCCGTCTTCGTCGATGCCTCGGGGCGACGCCGGCGTCGCGTGCTGCGCGCCGCCCAACTGCTGGTGCTCCCGGCCGGCGGCTACGTGGCCCTGTTGATCAGTACTCTGCTGGGCGGTCCCACCCTCAACGCCCCGTTCGTCCCGCAACCGGACTCCCCGCACCCGACCACGCCCTCGGCGACCGCACCCGACGCCTCTCCCGGCACAGGCCACGCCGCAGGGAAGGGAGGCGGCCTTTCCGAGGCGCGGACGAACTCCAGCCCCACGCGGACGCAGAAGGCCTCCGGCTCCGCTGACGGGTCGACAGACTCCGCCACCTCTGAGGCCGCGCCCGTTCCCACCGCGGCACCCACCGGTATCGCGTCCCCGACCTCGCCCCCGACCGCAACCCCCACCGCCACTTCCAGTTCTCACTCCAAGGGCCGCGCGGTCGGCTCGTCCCACAATCCCGTGAAGTGATCCAAGGCCCTCTGCCATGACCAATCGCAGACGCCCCGGCGCTCCTCGTCGGCGCAGACTCGCCCGCCAGATCACGCCTCGCGCCCATTGGCTGCTGCTGAGTGTGTTCGCGGTGACCCTGTCCATGGCTCTGCTGTTGCAGGGCTACACCCACCACATGTTCGGTATCACCTCGGACAGCGTGACCGGCGCCCGTGGCCGGACCGACACAGTGCCCAGCCAGGTGGTCCACGGTGGCCCGGTGATCGCGAACGCCGCCACCTCTGCGCACACCGCCCGGGTGAAGGCCCGCACCATCGCGCTGACCTTCGACGACGGCCCGGACCCCGTCTGGACGCCACGGATCCTGGACGTGCTGCGCCGCAATCATGTGCACGCGACCTTCTTCGTCGTCGGGACCCAGGTTGTCGCCCATCCGGAGCTGGTCCGCCGGATCGTCGCCGACGGCCACCAGATCGGCATCCACACCTTCACCCATCCCGACCTGGCCCACCTCGCCCCCTGGCAGCGTTCCCTGGAGCTGCGCGAGAGTCAGCTGGCAGTGGCCGGTGCCGCGGGGGTCACCACCGCACTGCTCAGGCCGCCGTACTCCTCCGAGAACGACGCGCTGGACGACGCCGACTGGTCTGTCCTCAAGCAGGCCGACGCGGCAGGCTACGTCACCGTGCTCACCACCCAGGACGCCGAGGACTGGCAGCGTCCCGGTGTGGAGCGCATCCTCGCGAATGCGACACCCCACGGCCACGCCGGGCAGATCGTGCTGATGCACGACGCCGGCGGTGACCGGTCCCAGACCGTCGCCGCACTGCAGTCCCTGATCCCACGGCTCAAGGCACAGGGCTTCAGGTTCGCGACGGTCTCCGACGCGGTCGGCATGGCCGCACCTGTCCAGCCCGCCGGGCTCGGCGACCATCTGCAGGGCCTGGCCCTTATCAAGATGCTGCAGGGCGGCGACTGGGCCGTGTGGCTGCTGGGCCTGCTGATGTACGCCGCCGGAGCGATCAGCGTGCTGCGCGCGATGGTCGTGCTGATCGCCGCCCGGCGGCACCGGCGCCTGAGGACCGGACGGAGCCGCTCCTGGGGTCCGCCGGTCACCGAGCCGGTCACTGTCATCGTCCCCGCGTACAACGAGAGCGCCGGGATCGAGGCAGCCGTACGCTCCTTGCTCGCCTCCAACCATCCGGTCGAGATCATCGTGGTGGACGACGGTTCCACCGACGGAACCGCCGACCTGGTGGAATCGCTCCACCTGCCGGTGCGGGTGATCCGCCAGCAAAACGCGGGCAAGCCCGCCGCACTCAACACCGGCCTCGCCGCCGCCACCTGGGACCTGGTGGTCATGGTCGACGGCGACACGGTCTTCGAACCGGACACCGTCCGCACGATCGTGCAGCCCTTCGCCGACCCCCGCGTGGGCGCCGTCTCGGGCAACGCCAAGGTCGTCAACCGCGGTGGCCTGCTGGGCCGCTGGCAACACATCGAGTACGTGGTCGGGTTCAACCTCGACCGCCGCCTGTTCGACCTCGCCGAATGCATGCCGACCGTCCCCGGAGCGGTCGGCGCCTTCCGCCGCCGGGCGCTCCTGGACCTCGGCGGCGTCAGCGACGTCACCCTCGCCGAGGACACCGACCTGACCATGGCGCTGTGCCGCGCCGGCTGGCGCGTGGTGTACGAGGAAGGCGCGAGAGCCTGGACCGAAGCGCCCGCGTCGCTCAACGCCCTGTGGCGGCAGCGATACCGCTGGTGCTACGGCACCCTGCAGGCAATGTGGAAGCACCGCGGCGCTCTGCTGCAGCGCGGCGCCGCCGGAAAACTGGGTCGCAGAGGCCTGGTCTATCTGCTGCTCTTCCAGGTACTGCTGCCGCTACTCGCACCCGTCGTGGACATCTTCGCCGTGTACGGGCTGGTCTTCCTCGACCCGGTCCGGATCATCGGGCTGTGGCTCGCCTTCCTGCTCCTGCAACTCCTGATGGGCCTGTACGCGTTCCACCTGGACAAAGAACGCCCGGGACCGCTGTGGAGCCTGCCACTACAGCAATTCGTCTACCGGCAACTGATGTACCTGGTGGTGATCCAGTCCGTCTTCACCGCCGTGACGGGGTCACGCCTGCGCTGGCAGCGCATGGAACGGTACGGCAGCCTGCAGGCCCCGATCGGCGCTGAGGCGTCCCGCAATGGCCACTCTCCGCAGGAGCCCGGTTTTACGCAGCCTGCACCGCACGAGGGCTATCCCCAGCCTGCACCGTACGACGCCCTCCAGCAGCCGGCACCCTACGACGGCCCTCCGCAGCCGCCACCCCACAACGGCTTCCGGCAACCCGCACCGCACGAGACACCGCAGTTGTACTGAACTGAGAGAAGTGACGCGGCGGTCCTCTAACTTGCGCCTGCCTACTCGATCAGAGCTGTTACCTGCTGGTGAACTGTCGATGGTTGTCAACGCTGGTCATCGTTGAGTGCTCTACTACGGCCCAGAGACGGCCCCGGGATCCCTACCCGGGGCCGTCGCTAGTTTGGAAGACGCCGGATGCGGATGACGGCTGACCTGGCAACTCCCTGACCTGGGCCGGAGCGCGATCGGCACCGCTGTTGCCCGTGAGTCCCCGCTGCGTCCCGCCGGACCGGGCACGGCAGGGGCACGGAGATCACGCAAAACTGCGCTGCTCACACACCGGTCGCGGGCATACTCCCTCGCTCCGCTGCGGCGGTTCCCGTGTGGTGTGGGCTGCCTGGCTGTCGGGCGGCCTACCAGCCGAGCAGGGGTTCGCCGAGTGCCAGGCCAGTGGCTGCGAGCCACTCCTCCTGCACGTCCCGGTTCCTGGTCCCGATGGAGAGATAGACGCCGTGAGTGCCCTGCGCCGGTTCGGAACACTGCGAAGTCCAGACGTCGTTGAGGCACAACTGGACACCGCACAGCTTGCTGGCCCAACGGTGGGCACGTCTGGCGTACGTCGCTGAATGAGGACCACTGGAAGCCCGCTCTTGCGAAGGTCGGCGTCATCCCGAAGGCCAAGAGCCGCGTGCATGCCGCCGCCCGAGAACACGGCATGCACGCCCTCAGGCACTTCTACGCGTCCGTTCTGCTGGACGCCGGGGAGAGCATCAAAGGCGTCAGCGAGTACCTCGGGCACTCCGACCCGGGCCTGACCCTGAAGGTGTACGCGCACCTCATGCCCAGCAGCCGGGACCGTGCCCGGAAGGCTCTCGGCCGCGCGCTCCGACCCCAAGATCCACAGCACTGAGGGCCCAGACAGGGCACACCGCACGAAAAGCCCCGACCCGCGCTATAGGTGCAGGTCGGGGGCATGATCAGTGGGTCCCGATCCAGCTGGTCGGGGAATTCTCCGCTCGAATACGTACGAACCGCTCCGCAGTCTCCTGGAGCGCGGCCCTCAGAGCTGTGATCGCCGTTATCCTCCGCTCGGGCAGCACATCATTAGGGGCATCGAGTTCGCCGACGGCATCGAGTGCCTTCCAAGCCTCGTAAACGATCCGGGGTCTGTTCCATCGGAACCTCCCGGAGCAGCGCAGATTTCTTCATCCCCCAACCAGCGGTCTCAACGTTGTCCACAAACCGCAGGCCGTAAAACGCCTCTTCCGCAACGAAGCGCCCGATCGCAGCGCGCACCTCGAACCCAAGAAACTCGCATGAGAGTAGCTGGATTTCCAAATTGACCTCGGGGTACGGGGTAGGACTTTGCAGGTCAGGGGGCGCCTCCCACTCATCCGGTAGATCATCAAGCCACTCCCACCCCTGCGGCATGGGCATCAATCAGCCCCCTTCCCCGTTTTCATCGACCACTCATCCGAGTTGCTCGATGAACCATCTCCGCGCCGCGCCTGGAGTCGTCGGCACGCGCGGTCTGTCGGCCGACCGTTCTGGGTGAGGCTGACGGGAGCCGTTCTTGTACACACGCCTCAGTAGCGGGCCCGTGCCCGGAAGGCTCGCCCCCAAGCGCTCCAGCCGCAAGATCCGGGGCCCTGAGGGCCCAGAGTGGGCCAGGCCGTGAAAACGCCCCCGATCCGCGCCATAAGCGCAGGTCGGGGGCGTGATCACAAAGACTACTTCTTCTTGCCCTGGTTCTTGACCGCCTCGATGGCCGCCGCGGCTGCCTCCGGGTCGAGGTACCGGCCGCCCGGGGTGACCGGCTTGAAGTCGGCGTCGAGTTCGTAGAAGAGCGGGATGCCCGTCGGGATGTTCAGGCCGGCGATGTCCGCGTCCGAGATGCCGTCGAGGTGCTTGACGAGGGCGCGCAGGCTGTTGCCGTGGGCCGCGATCAGGACCGTGCGGCCCGAGGCGAGGTCCGGGACGATGCCGTCGTACCAGTACGGCAGCATGCGGAAGACGACGTCCTTCAGGCACTCCGTCCGCGGGCGCAGCTCCGGCGGCAGGAGCGCGTAGCGCGGGTCGTTCGCCTGGGAGAACTCCGAGTCGTCGTCGAGCGGCGGCGGCGGGACGTCGTAGGAGCGGCGCCACAGCATGAACTGCTCCTCGCCGAACTCCTCGAGGGTCTGCGCCTTGTCCTTGCCCTGCAGGGCACCGTAGTGCCGCTCGTTCAGGCGCCAGGAGCGGTGAACCGGGATCCAGTGCCGGTCGGCCGCCTCCAGCGCGAGCTGCGCGGTCCGGATCGCGCGCTTCTGGACGGAGGTGTGGACCACGTCGGGCAGCAGGCCGGCGTCCTTGAGCAGCTCACCGCCGCGGACCGCCTCCTTCTCGCCCTTCTCGTTCAGGTTGACGTCCACCCAGCCGGTGAACAGGTTCTTGGCGTTCCACTCGCTCTCGCCGTGGCGGAGGAGGATCAGCTTGTACGGTGCGTCGGCCATGGCTCCGAGCGTAATCGAAGCCTCCGCGCACTCGCGCCCGCGCCCGCCTGGCGGACCGCCACCCCCTCGGACGCCCACCGGTTGACGGCTTCTGTTAATTGAGTGGCCGGCCCCGACCGCTCGATCGTAAGTTGTGCTTGCCGCCCGAGCCGCTTACATACGTGGGGACCCGCCATGCCACTCGCCGCCCTCAGACGTGCCGCCCGCGAGACCGTCTCGGGGCTCCCCCGTGAGTTCTGGTGGCTGTGGACCAGCACACTCGTCAACCGACTGGGTGCCTTCGTCGCCACCTTCATGGCGCTCTACCTGACACTGGGCCGCGGCTACTCCGCGTCGTACGCCGGCCTCGTCGCCTCTCTGTACGGACTGGGCGGAGTCATCTCCTCCATCGGCTCGGGCGTGATGACCGACCGGCTGGGGCGCCGGCCGACCCTTCTCGTCGCCCAGTCGTCGACGGCCGTTTCCGTCGCCGTGCTCGGCTTCATGCGTGATCCGGTCGCGATCGCCGTCGTCGCCTTCCTGGTCGGAATGGCGAGCAACGCCTCCCGGCCCGCCGTGCAGGCGATGATGGCCGACATCGTCCGGCCCGAGGACCGGGTCCGCGCCTTCTCCCTCAACTACTGGGCCATCAACCTCGGTTTCGCCATCTCCTCGGCGGCGGCGGGCTTCATCGCCGAGTTCAGCTACCTGGCGGGGTTCCTGATCGAGGCGGGGATGACGATGATCTGCGCGATCGTGGTGTTCGCCAAGCTGCCGGAGTCACGGCCCACCCGGATCGGCAAGGAGGCAGTCGAGGAGGTGGGACTGGGCACCGTGCTGCGCGACGGCCGCTACATGAGCGTGGTCGGCCTGTCCTTCCTCGTCGCGCTGGTCTTCCAGCAGGGGTCCGTGGGCCTGCCCGTGGCGATGGGCAAGGCTGGGTTCACACCAGCTGACTACGGCATGGCGATCGCTGTCAACGGCATACTGATCGTCGCACTGCAGATCCCCGTCACGCGTGTCATCCAGAAGCGCGACCCGCGCCGGCTGCTGGTGTTCTCGTCCCTGCTCGCGGGATACGGCTTCGGGCTGACGGCCTTCGCCGGCTCGGTCGGGATCTTCGCGCTCACGGTCTGCGTGTGGACGCTTGCCGAGATCGTGAACGCGCCGACCCAGACCGGTCTCGTCGTCCGTCTCTCCCCGGTGCACGGACGCGGCCGCTACCAGGGCATGTACACCATGTCCTGGTCGGTGGCCGGCCTGGTCGCCCCGGTGATGTCCGGCTTCGTCATCGACCGGCTCGGCGCGGCATGGCTGTGGGGTCTGTGCGCGGTGGTCGGCACGGGCGCGGCGGCCGGGTACGGGGCATTGATGCACCGCCTCCCTGCCGAGGGGGCCGCGACGGGCCCGGCGATGACGGTGGCCGAGGCGGAGGCCGGAGCGGCCTGACGGGGGCACCCCGTCCTGGGGTGTCCCCGGACCGGGTCCGGGCTAACGCCCGTCCCACACCTCGCTCGTCAGGAAATGGTTGTCGTACAGCTCCTGCACCTCCAGCAGCGTCTCGGGCGGTACCTTCCCGAGGCCGACGCGCGCCAAGTGGCGGAAGTACTCGAAGCGTTCGATGCCCGGGGTGATGACGATCAGGATGTCGGCGTCCTGTCCCGGGGCGGCGGCGAAGGCGTGCGGCATGCCCGGCGGCACGACGGCCAGGTCGCCCTGCTCCGCCGTGACGATCCGGTCGCCGGACAGCAGTTGGGCCGTGCCGTCGAGCATGTAGAACATCTCGGCTGAGCCGGCGTGGTAGTGGGGCCGCGCCCCGTCCGCGCCCCCGTTGAGGGTGACGCGTTGCGTGGAGAGCGCACCGCCGGTCGCGCTGCTGTCGGCCAGCAGCCGCACGGTCGTGGGGGCACGGCCGACGACCTCGGCGTCGGCGGAGCGGACGATCACGGACGAGTCGAAGTGCGGTACGAACAGCGACATTTCAGAACTCCTCGGTAGGCGCTTCGGCGGGTCAGACGAGGAAGAGCAGCGCTGCGGCCGCGAGCACGACGACCGCCGTGGCGAAGTGGATGCCGAAGGCGGCTGCACGCGTACCGCCGTGGCGCAGCACGATCAGCGTGTCGCCGAGCGGCACCAGCGCGGCGGCCACCATGAACCAAGCCTCGGCGCGCACTCCGGCGAACGCCAGCAGAGCGAGGCCCAGTATGCCGGTGGCGGCGTCGCGCAGGCCCTTGATCTCCAGGTACGCGGCGTCGCCGGCGGGCTTGGCGGGGACGCCGTAGCCGGTGGCGGCCGCCCGGGGCTGGAGCAGGAAGCGGGCGCCGATCACGAGAACGAACAGGTCGAGCAGAAGGGCAAGGCCGTAGGCGGTGGTGGTGAGCACGTCGGTCTCCTCGCTAGCGCTGCTAGGTGTTGGAGCCAAGCTAGCAGAGCGTCGACAGGAAGACTAGCGGTGATAGGATCCCAAACATGTCGATCCAGACACGCCGCGAGCGCGAACGAACGGAGCGCGAGCAGCTCATCGTCACGGCCGCAAGGGAACTCGCGGGGCCGAGGGCTGGGACGCGGTGACCACACGGCGGCTCGCCGCCAGGATCGAGTACAGCCAGCCCGTCCTCTACAGCCACTTCAAGGGCAAGGAGGCAATCATGGCCGCCGTCGCCGTGCAGGGCTTCGAGGAACTGGCCGGCGAGCTGTACGCGGCACGCACCTCGGCGCCCTCACCGCGCGACGCGCTCGGCGCGGTGCCGGGCCTACGCCGGCTTCTGCGAGCGGCGCCCGGCACTGTACGACGTGATGTTCACGCTCACCGTGGATCTGCCGTTCGCGACCCCCGAGGCACCCGCCCCGCTGCACGCCGCCTTCGGCGAACTGCGCCTGGCCGTCACCCCGCTCGCCACCGACGAGGACCCGGGGGAGCTCACCGAGACCGTGTGGGCCGCTCTGCACGGCCTGCTCACGCTGATGCGCAGCGGTCGGCTGCGCCGCGAGCAGCACGACCGCCGGCTGGCCCTTCTGATCAGCCGTTTCTGCCCGCCGGACAAATGACCGGCACAAGCGACGGGCTACAGCTCCCGCTGGGCCTCGTACAGGTTCCGCGGCCGTACGACGTCCGTCGTGCCGTACAGCTCCAGGCGGGAGTGCAGATCGCCGGTGAAGTCGGGCACGTCGATCTGGTCGAACTCCGTGACCTCGTTCAGACCGACGGTGGCGGAGTAGGGCGCCAGTCGGTCGATCTTCATCAGACCCGCCCGGCCGTTGGTCACACGGACGTTCCAGTGGGTGAAGCGGGCACCGAAGAGGGGGCCGGCGGAGGCGTCCCCACCGTGGCGGCCGTTGTTGTTCACCGTGATGTCCGTGCGGACGTTCGCGAACGGCAGCCCCCGGTGCGAGTCGAAGGTGCCCATCTGCATCTCGCCGCGCGACCAGACGTTGTAGGAGGACAGGCCCTCCACATTGATGCCGTGGAGCTGGGTGTTCGGCGGAGCCGGGACGGTGCGCTGCTCGATGGTGAAGTCCTCGATCAGGTTGTCGTGCGAGCCCTCCCGGCAGAAGTACGGGTGGTGCGAGCCCCGGCCGGCCACGCGGGTGCGCCGCAGGGTGCACGAGGAGGCGGCGACCAGGCCGAAGCCGTTGTCGACATGCCGTACGACGACGTCGTCCGCCCAGCAGTCGTACGTGCACTGGAACACGACGCCGTTGCAGCCCTTGTCCAGCAGGTGCGGGGACTGCGGGGTCTCGACCGCCTGAAGGGTCAGCCCCTCCACGCCCGCACCGGTGAGGGGCCCCATGTGCGTGGTCAGACGCGGGTCCCACTCCGGACGCACGTCCAGCGGAAGGGGTCGCTCGAACGTGACCTTCCGGCCGGCCACGCGCGCGATGCGCACGGGCCACTCATAAGGCACGTACGACGTCAGCTTCGTCTTGTCGTCCCAGTAGTACGCCTCGGGGCCGGGGCCACCGCCGGACATGTGCTCCAGGAGGGTGTGGCCGGCGTCGTCCGCCAGGCGCAGAAGGACGAGTTGACCCGGCCTCAGCCGCCGGGCCTCGGCGACCGTCACCGACCAGGAGCCCTGCTTGGCCGGGGACACCGCGGTCAGCGTCTCCCACTCGTCGCGCTTATTGCCCGTCCAGCCCTCGAAAGGCCACGCCTTGGCCTGGACGGCCGCGATCAGGGAATCCCAACGGGCCGTCGGCGCCAGCCAGATGAGTCCTCCCGCCCAGGACCAGGAGGACTTGTCGCCGCCGTACCGGGAGCCGTAGACGCCGATGAGCTCGGTGAGGTTCTTGGTGGCAGACAGCGTCGTACGGTCGCTGCCCGCGCCCCGCAGGACGACGTCGTCGTACCCGATGCGGATCAGGCCGTCGATGCGGTAGGTGCCGGGCGGGATGATGACCGTGCCACCACCGGCCCGTCCGGCGGCGGCGATGGCACGGTTGATCGCGGGCGCGCAGTCCGTCGTGCCGTCCGCCACGGCGCCGTAGACGGTCACGTCGGCCACCACGGGACGGCGGGGCAGACGCGTCGCCCCGGCGCGGTAGCCGGCCCGGCCCACGTACGGAATCTGCGGGTGGGTCAACGGCGTGCGGACGAACTCCCGCCACAGGGCGGGAACCTCGCCCCTCGGTCGGGCAGGTGCGACGGCCGCCGCCGGCGTGCCGGTCACGGCGACGGCCGCCACGGCGATGGCGCTGCCGAGCAGGCCCCTTCTGCTGATGTCCGCGTGACCCATGCCCATGCCCGAACCGCCTTCCAAGGACGTCAAGGACTCTCAGAGACGTACATATCCATGGATGTGAACAACGTTCAGAGATACGTTGGTGGTGAGCATGCCACGCAGGCCATAGGCGGGAACAGAGTCCTGCAGCGATTGATTGGTACGGACCGGGAGGTCAGCTCTCGGATCGCTCGGTCAGGTGACTGAACGCTTCCAAGTTGCGGGTCGACTCACCGCGGGACACCCGCCACGCGTACTCCTTGCGGATCGCGGACGCGAAACCGAGCTCGAGCAGGGTGTTGAAGCTGCCGTCGGCCGCCTCCAGGACGGAGCCGAGCAGCCGGTCCACCTCGTCCGCCGTGACCGCGGCCAGCGGCAGCCTGCCAGTCAGATAGATGTCGCCGAGCGGGTCGACGGCGTAGGCGACGCCGTACAGCTTGAGGTTGCGCTCCAGCAGCCAGCGGTGCACGGCCGGCTCGTTCTCGTCGGGATGCCTGATCACGAAGGCGTTGAGCGAGAGGGAGTGCCTGCCGACGATCAGCGAGAGGGTGGTCGACAGCTTGCGCGTCCCGGGGAGCTTCACGACGTACGAACCCGACTTCGGACTCTCCCACTCCAGCTCGGCGTCTTTGAGAACCCCTTCGACGATCTGTGCCGCCCGCTGTTCGTCAGACATGCGGGCAGCGTACGCGACGGCTCTCAGGCGCCGTACGCGCGCGCCCGGCGCCGGTGCGCCTGCATGGCCGCCGTGTACACCCCGGCCGTCGCCGAGGCGGCCGTGTCCCAGCCGAAAGACTCGGCGTGCCGCGCCGCGGCCCTGCCCATGCGGCCGCACAGCCCCGGGTCGTCGGCGAAGTCGCGCAGTACGCGCGCGTAGGCAGCGGGATCGTGGCCGTCGACGAGGACGCCCGTCTGCCCGTGCTTCACCGCCACGGGCAGCCCGCCGACCGCGGCCGCCAGCACCGGAGTACCGGCCGCCTGTGCCTCGATGGCGACGAGCCCGAAGGACTCGCTGTACGACGGCATGACCAGCACGGAAGCGGCGCGGAACCAGTCCGCGAGCTGGTCCTGCTCGACGGGCGGGCGGAAGCGCACGACGTCGGCGACACCCAGCCGGGCGGCGAGTTTCTGCAGACCCTCCGGTTTGGCGAGGCCGCTGCCGCTGGGACCGCCGACCACGGGCACGACGATGCGGGACCGCAACTCCGGGCGCTCGTCGAGCAGGACGGCGACGGCGCGCAGCAGCACGTCGGGGGCCTTGAGGGGCTGGATACGCCCCGCGAACAGGGGGATCAGCGCGTCCTGCGGCAGCCCGAGCCGGGCCCGGGCGGCGGCACGGCCGTCGGCGGGCCGGAAGCGGTCCAGGTTCACACCCGGATGGACGACGGCGACCTTGCCCGGGTTCGCCGCGTAGTGCCGTACCAACTCGCCGGCCTCTTCGGCGGTGTTGGCGATGAGCCGGTCGGCGGCGCCCACGATCTGGGTCTCGCCGATGACACGGGCAGCGGGCTCGGGGGTGTCGCCTGCGGCGAGAGAGGCGTTCTTGACCTTGGCCATGGTGTGCATGGCGTGCACCAGAGGGACGCCCCAGCGCTGGGCCGCGAGCCAGCCGACATGGCCGGAGAGCCAGTAGTGGGAGTGCACGAGGTCGTAGTAACCAGGGCGGTGACCGGCCCAGGCCTGCATCACACCGTGGGTGAAGGCGCACAGCTGTGCGGGGAGGTCCTCCTTGGCCAGCCCTTCGTACGGTCCGGCGTCCACGTGCCGGACGAGGACACCGGGGGCGAGCTCCACGGCGGGCGGAAGAGCGGCCGTGGTGGCCCGGGTGAAGATCTCCACCTCGACGTTGATCTCCGCGAGACGCTGCGCCAGCTCCACGATGTACACGTTCATGCCGCCGGCGTCGCCCGTGCCGGGCTGGTGGAGCGGGGAGGTGTGCACGGACAGCATGGCGACACGACGCGGCCTGCGGTGCGGCAGCCGCAGCCGCGAGGCAGCCGGGGAGCGACGCCCGAGCCTGCTCACGTACTGGCTCACGTGGCGTTCCTCCTTGTCGCGGGCATGTCGGATGGGAGAGTGCAGAAGGCCTCTCAAGTGATCCGAACGCCGGAGGAAAGCAGTCCATTTCCCTCCCCGGCAGCTTTGCCGAATCATTACCCATTATCGCTCAACCGTTCGACGCCGTTCGGCGTGCGGCGCGCCGCGGGACGGACGGCGCACGGAGGCGTCTTCCCCGCCGATCGGTTGTCCACAGGCCGGTGCGGTCGGCTGTCCACAGGCTGGTCCCGCCCCCTGGCCGGCCGCTTACTCTCGTACGCATGTCAACCCGCGCCGCGTCCCGCCCCGTGGGTACGGTGACGCGCGGGACCACCAATCCGAACCGCCTGCGCCGGATGGACCGCTGGATCGCCGCGGTCCACGGTGCGGAGCTTCGCCGTACGGCACACCCCGTGGCCGTCGACCTCGGGTACGGGGCCGCACCCTGGACCGCGGTGGAGCTGCTGCAGCGGCTGCGCACGGCAGCACCGCTCACCCGTGTGGTCGGCGTCGAGATCGAACCGGCCCGGGTCGCGGCCGCGCAGCCCTACACCCGTGAGGGCCTGGTCTTCCGGCACGGCGGCTTCGAGGTGCCCGTGGCGGGCCGCCCGTCCCTCATCCGTGCCGCGAACGTCCTTCGGCAGTACGAGGAGGGCGAGGTCGCCGCGGTCTGGGAGCGACTGCGTGCCCGGCTCGCCCCCGCGGACCCGGCGTCCGGTTCGCGCGGCGGGCTGCTCGTCGAGGGCACGTGCGACGAGATCGGCCGCCGCCACGTATGGGTGGCCCTGGGCCCCGAGGGTCCGCGCACGGTGACCTTCGCCACCCGGCTCGGGTCCCTGGAGCGTCCGTCCGATCTGGCGGAACGGCTCCCCAAGGCGCTCATCCACCGCAATGTCCCGGGCGAGCCGGTGCACGACTTCCTGCGCGACTTCGACCGCGCCTGGGCCGCCGCAGCGCCCTACGCCTCGTACGGCGCGCGCCAGCGCTGGATACGCACTGTCCGCCGGCTGACGGCGGACTGGCCGGTCACGGACGGCCCGGCGCGCTGGCGCCAGGGTGAAGTCACCGTGGCCTGGGGAGCATTGGCGCCACGCCGCTGAACCCGGTCCCACCTGCAGGGAACGATCTCCCTGAGTCGTTCGTCACATTCGCGGGGAGATCGCCGCAAGAGGGCGCGCACGGGGGAGAGTGATCGTCGTACGAAGTGCGGCAGGGGAGGGAGTTTTTGTGCGGCCTGGCCCCGCCCTCTGTCACTTTGCGCGCCGACGTGCCACGATCCCCCCGGGCGACCGTAAGTTACTGACGGTAAATCAGATGTGAGGAAGAAGTATGGGATCCGGGAAGCGGACCCTGACCACGGTGGCCATCGCTCTGGTCTGTGCGGTCACCGTGCTGGGCACACCAGGAGGGGCTTTTGCCACCCCCGGCCGGCCGACCCCGGCACCCACACCGTCCAGCGGTTCAACTCGCGTTGCCGGCAAGGACCTCGAAGCCGTCCGCAAGAAGCTGGACGACCTGTACCACGACGCAGCGGTGGCCACCGACGCGTACAACGCGGCCCAGGAGAGAACCAAGAACCAGTCGGCGCAGATCGTCCGGTTGGCCCAGGAGATCGTCAAGGGTCAGGAGAAGCTGGCCGATCTGAAGGACCGCGCGGGAGCCGCGGCCCGCGCGCAGTACCGCGGAGGCGGCCTGCCGCCGGGTGTCCGGCTCTGGCTGAGCGACAACCCGCAGCAGTTCCTCGACGGCGCCGGCACCGTCCTCCAGGGCGAGCACGCGACCGAGGGTCTGCTCGCCGAGATGACGCGTACCCAGCACGACTTGGAGCAGTACGCGCGCGACGCCGCCGATCGGTGGCAGGAACTCGACGCCAACCGCGAGGCCAAGGCCAAGGCCAAGAAGAAGATCGAGAAGCAGATCGCCGCGGCGGAGAAGCTCGAGTCGCAGCTGAAGAAGCAGGAACAGAAGCGGCTGCAGGAGCTCGAGGACGAGGCCGCGCTCAAGGCGCAGACGGCCTGGCTCGACTCCGGGATACTCAAGGAACTCCGCGGCAAAGCCTCCGGGGAAGGCCGGAAGGCCGTGAAGTTCGCCGCCGATCAGCTCGGCAAGCCCTATGTATGGGGAGCCGAGGGCCCGAAGTCGTACGACTGCTCGGGACTGACCTCCCAGGCCTGGGCCGCGGCCGGAACGGTCATTCCGCGCACCTCGCAGGAGCAGTGGAAACATCTCCAGCACGTCGACGTCAAGGACATGCGCCCCGGCGATCTGATCATCTACTTCCACGACGCCAGCCATGTGGCGATGTACGTCGGCGACGGCGCGATCATCCACGCTCCCCGGCCGGGCCGGACGGTGACGATCGCAGGCGCGGGCTCGATGCCGATTCTGGGGGTCGTACGACCGGACGCGTAGGGCCGTCCCCCGTGAGCCTGTTGATCACCCGTCGGGCTCATGGGAGGACGGGCTCTACCCCTCAGCGAACGGCCGAGTGGCGTGCCCCACGTGACGCGCCCCACGTGACCGCGCGCACTCCACGCGACCCCCAAACCCAGGCCCCACGTGACATTCGTCATCTCCGTCCAGGGCGCGCCGTGTCCAACTGCGGTAGGGGATGCGGCATATGACGCTGGCCGGTTGCCTTGCACCCCTCACCAAGGCATTCCGTTGCGCCCTCTGCTACCGCTATGGTCCCGGTCGGTGGGTCGAGGTCCCTCGCCCCACCATGCCCTCGGGGGGAGGGAAGGAACCGACACGATGCCCGTACCCGTACCGCGGCCGAGGGCGATGCCGGCCGCGGAGAGTGGTCAGGCTCAAGCCGAGTCCCGGCCCGGGATCCAGGCCGCACAGGGCCAGGCCCCCCGTGGCAAGGCCCCGTCCGACACGCTCACCCTGCTGGTGATCGAGGACGACCCAACGGGCCCGCCGATCGTGCCCGAGATGCTCGATTCGGCAGGCCGCCCCATACGGCTGCGCACCGCCCGCAACCTCACCGAGGCCGAGCGGCTGCTCACCCATGACGTCCAGTGCATCCTGCTGGACCTCGCGCTGCCCGCTCCCGGCCGGGCGGCCGCGGAGGACGACGAGCTGGCCGTGCTGCGGCATGTGCTGCAGCTCGCGCCCCGCCATGCCGTCCTCGCCCTCACCGCGTCCTGCGACGCCGAGCGCGGTGCCGACGCGGTGCGTGTCGGTGCGCAGGACTATCTGTTCCGCGACGAACTGGACGGGCGGCTGCTGAGCCGCGCGATCCGCTACGCGGTCGAGCGGAAGCGCTCCGAGACGGCCGAGCGGCGGCTGACCGAGTCCAGGCTGCGGGCCCAGGAGAACGCCCGTCTGGAGCGCGGCCTGCTGCCCAACCCGCTGCTGGACGGCTCCTCGCTGCGCTTCGCGGCCCGCTACCGCCCTGGCCGTTCCCGGGCACTGCTCGGCGGTGACTTCTACGACACGGTCCGTACGCCGGACGGCACGGTGCACGCCATGATCGGCGATGTCTGCGGGCACGGCCCGGACGAGGCGGCGCTCGGCGTGGAGCTGCGTATCGCCTGGCGCGCGCTGACGCTGGCGGGTCTGTGCGGCGACGAGCTGCTCTCCACGCTCCAGCAGGTCCTGGAACACGAGCGCGACAACGAGGAGATCTTCGCGACGCTGTGCACGGTGGACATCGCACCCGACGGTCGCCGCGCCGGACTGTGCCTGGCCGGTCACCCGTCTCCGCTGATCGCCCGCCCGGACCGGCAGGCCGAACTGTTGCCGTACAACAACAACGGCCCGGCGCTGGGTCTGCTGCCGCGCGCCCGCTGGCCGCGTATGCAGGTGGAGCTCGGCCCCGCCTGGAGTCTGATGCTCTACACCGACGGACTGATCGAGGGCCGGGTCGGCGAGGGCGGGGAGCGCCTCGGCCTGGAGGGCATGGTGGAACTGGTCCGTCGCCGGCTGGCCGAGGGCCTGGGCGGCGAGGACCTGCTGCGCGCGACGGTCAACGAGGTCCGCGACCTCAACGGCGGGGAGCTCGCGGACGACGTGGCCGTCGTCCTGCTCAGCCGCGCGCCGTAGGGCAAGGGCACGCCCGCGCCGCAGGACGAAGACACGCCATAACCCGGCCGCGGCACGACAGCCGCGGTCCGGCCCGCACCGCCCGCCGTCCTGCCGCGGCCGTGGGCCGCAGGCGCATGTGCCGCGCCCGGTCGGTCACCGTCCGCCGTTGTACGGACCGTAGGGCCCGTCGCTGCTGCTTCCGCGGCGGCGACGGCCCCAGCCGCCGCCCGAGACCTGCCTGAGGGCGGGCCGCACGTCCACGAAGAAGACGATCGAGGCGACCAGGCCCGCGAGCTGCAGGAAGAGCATCGGCACCAACAGGTTCACCGCGACCGCGATACCCAGGATGATCAGCCAGAAGCCCTTGTTCTGCTTGTTGGCCGCCCGGTAGGCGTCATCCCGGTACAGCACCGCCATCACCAGTGCCACCACGGCGAGCACCAGCATGGCGAGATAAAGCAGCGACAGAACGCCGCCGAATGCCGTCATCAGCACAATGCCCACCACCCGGGTCGAGTCCTTTGTATGGCCACCGTACCCATGTCCTGCGGCCGTGTATCAATGAGAACGGGCCGGACACTCCAGGAGTGCCCGGCCCGTCGCATGTCGTCCGACACGCGGTGCTTACTTGGCCGGCGGCGTGGTCTTCTTCGCCACGGGCTTCTTGGCGGGGGCCGGGGCCTTCTTCGCCACCGGCTTCTTGAGGGCGGTGGGCTCGGCCTTGGCCTCGGCCTCCGCCGGCTTGGGCTCGTCCTTGACCACGACGGGCTCGGGCTTGCCCTCGACGGCGACGGCCAGGTCCTCGATCTCGTCGGCCGCCTCGCCGCGCCAGGTCTTCACGGCCTGCTCGCCGTGCTCGGCGACCTTCTCGTAGGTCTCACGGGCCTTGACCGCGTACTCAGCGGCCACGCCGACGCCGCGCAGGGCGAAGTCCTGGGCGGTCTCGCCGAGCTTCTTCAGGTCGGCGTCGAGGTTGTTGCCGAACTTCTTGATGTCCGAGTCCAGGCCGTTGAGGAACTGGCCGACCTTCGTCTGGATGGTCGTCTGGGTCTCCTTGACGCGGGCACCGGCCTCCTTGGAGAAGGCCGTGGCCCTGTCCTGGACCACCTTCCGGTCGGTGTTGCGCACGGCCTCGATTCGGGCAGGGGCCTCCGTGCGCAGCTGCTCGACCAGAGCGGGCACCTTCCTGGCCTGCTGGAGGGCCAGGTCCGCGGTGCCCGCGGCGAAGTAGAGCGGGGTCGGGTCACTGAGAGTCTTGCGCAGGTCGTTGGTGATGGCCATGGAAATGGATCTCCCGCTTCGGCTTTCGGCTGAGGGTTTTGGGTGGTCCGCTGGGTGCTTTCCGCTCGTCCCGGTCATCCGATCTCCGGGTCAGCCTGCGGTCTGCAGCGGACCGGCATCGCCGTCGCCGGCCGTATGGGGGTCGGGCTCTGCGGTGTCCTGGGCTGCATCCGTGTCCTGGGCCTGCGGGCCGTCCTCGCCGGACGTGTCCGCCCGGGCCGTCTCGAAGCCGTTCTCCTTGCGGAAGGACTCGTAGATCTGGAGAAGCACCTGCTTCTGCCGCTCGTTGAGTGTGGGATCGGCGAGGATGACGGCACGTGTCTCCACCTCGTCCCGGTCCCGCTCGGCGTCGAGAATGCCGGCCCGCACGTACAGCGTCTCGGCGGAGATCCGCAGCGCCTTGGCGACCTGCTGCAGCACCTCCGCGCTCGGCTTGCGCAGCCCGCGTTCGATCTGGCTCAGATACGGATTGGACACCCCGGCGGCGTCGGCGAGCTGCCTGAGCGACAGCTGCGCATTGCGCCGCTGTTCGCGCAGGTACTCACCGAGATTGCCGACGTTGAGCGATGCCATGTACCCACCATGCCGCACCGGCGCTAACAATTGCAAGCACCTGCTTGCAAAAGTGCGCTGCGCCACGCGCGGTGTCGCACGGTCGACGTACATCACACCCTCGCCTGGACAGCGACACGCCGTGGCGCCACCACGCGGACGAGTGATGAACGAACCGGTGACAGGCCTCGCGTACCCCACGGATCGGCGCCGACACGGGCACCCGGAAGACACAAGCGCACCCTCCTCGACGTACATGAGAAGGGTGTGAACCCCGAAGGACAATCACCCGAAGGAGGTCTTCGGGTAAGTGGTTCGAACCGGACGCGCACCCGTCAGAGCGCTACTGGGTGGCCCTGCTCCCGGAAAGCCGGATCCATTGCTTCCCGGGCTGTACGCCCTTTCGTCGCCCACGGGGCGAGCGACGATGTGACACGGTCCAGGTCCGGCACGTGGGCGAGACCGAGGGGCTTCTCGGCGGCGGTCAGCACCTGGTGCACCTTGTGGGCCTCCTCCTCCAGGACGGGCTCGCCGGCCTCCGGCCAGGAGTCCAGGAGCTGGGTGGCGCGGATGACGTCGGTGAACACGGACTGGGCCCGCTTGAAGTCGAGCAGTCTGGGGAGATCCTCTTCCCAGCCGTTCGTGCTTCCCTCTCTCTCCTCTTCCATCGCCTCGCACCACCGCTTGGCCATCAGGTCGTGCTGCGCCTTCGGATAGCGCATCAGATACAGATGAGTGGCCAGGTCGTAGAGAGGGTCACCGAACATCGCCAGTTCCCAGTCGATGGCCCACAGCCCGCCCAGGTCGTCGACGATGAAGTTCTCCCGGTGCAAATCGGCGTGCAGCAGGCAGAAGGGCCGCTCGCTCAGGCCGGCGACACGCTCTCTGAGCCGGTCGAAGGACGATCCGTCGAGCCCCAGCGAGGCGAACAGATCCGGGAACCTGGTCAGATTGTCCCGGTACACGCGCTCTTCGGCGAAACAGATGAGGCGCTCCAGGAACCCCTCGGTGTCCCCGTCGGCAGGCCGGTCCTCGGGCCTGCACTCGCGCTCGACCTCCAGCGACGTCGGCGTCACCTTGGCCATCTGGCGGAACAGGCGCAGGATCTGGGCCGTGATGCCATCGGGAACCTCCGTGCCGGATGCGTACCGCGTCCCGAGCGTCTCCCCTTCGATGAACCTCTGCAGGCGCACTCCGTCGGCGACTTCGATGAGTTCGGGGATGCCCGAGATACGGCCCTGCAGAGCGAGCAGCAGCGTTTCCTCCGAGGCGAAGCACCGGCGGTCGAACCAGAGCAGGTTACTGCGCGGCTCCCGGCACTTGCCCCGTATGGAGTAGGACCCGGTGATCGCGGCGGGCAGGGGGATCACATAGGTCTCGTGGTGATAACCCGCGAGCGGCCCTTCGACCGCGCCCGGATCAGCGCTCATCTCGGTGGCGCGATCCCGCGCGGCGAAAGAGACACGTTCGGCTGACATCGTTCGTTCCCTGGCCTGAAAGCGCACCCGTGGTGCGGAAGTGATGCACGGTACTCCCCCGCGGATGAGCATGGTGCCAGAAAGGATTCTTGCAACGTGTCGGTCGCCCCCGTGGCGGAACGAACGACCTGGCATAGGCCAACCGTGTGGCCCGGCACGGTGGTCGCTCCCGGTCGTGGCACCTCCGAACGCCGCGCGCGCCTGCTCCCGCCGAATGGCACGGTCGTCGACACTGACGAGGTGATCACCAGTGGAGGCACGCACGACGTACTCACCGACCAGGAGACCCTGAAAGGGCTTCTGAACCGTGTGCGTGCCGTGCTGTTCGACTTCGACGGCCCCCTGTGCGACCTCTTCCGGGGGCGGTCGACCACGTCCATCGCCGACGAGGTCAAGGTAAGGGCCCGGCAGGAATGGGGCCTGCTGGACGCCGGGGCCGAGGCGTGCACCGACTCGCACGGCATGCTCCGCGAGCTCGCGGGGATGTTGGACCGGTACGGGCAGAGCGCGCTCGGCGGGCCGCCGGTCTGGGCCGACACCATCGTCAAGAAGCACGAATACGCGGCGGTGGCGTCCGCCAGGGTCGCCGACGGCGCGCACTTCGTGGTGGACGCACTGCATGCCCTCGGGAAACGGCTGCTGGTCGTGACCAACAACGCACCGGGGGTGGTGCGGGCCTTTCTGGAGCGAACCGGCCTCGAGCCGAAGTTCGACGGCATCTGCGGCCGGGACCCCAGGGATCCGCGCCGCATGAAGCCGCATCCCGATCCGGTCCTGCGTGCCCTGCGGCGCCTTCCCGCGGTGGAATCGGACGCGGTGCTGCTGATCGGCGACCAGGTGACCGACCTCTTGGCGGCGCGCGAGGCGGGAGTGCTCTTCCTCGGTTACGCGCAAACGGAGTCGCGCGCCCGGGAATTGGACGCCTTTCGGCCGGAGGGTGTGATCAGCTCCTACGCCCCGCTCATCGGCGCAGCGGCAGAACTTCTCCGCGAGGCCGCGGCGCAGTCACCGGGTCATCCCTGCGCATCGATGGCGATGAGGCCCCAAACCGAGTCGAACCAGGACTGCATGCGGTCCACGAACGCCGTCCCGTAGAAGTCCGGGTCCTCGCTCTTCTCGAAGTGCAGCAGACGGGCCCCGAGTCCATCGACGTCGATCGCGTCTATCTCCTCCATCGTCGGCAGCACGATGGGCCGCTGGATCACCTCGTACATGCCGAACAGCGCCTCACGGCCGTTCAGGAGATAGAGCTTGAAGGGCGGCGGGATGGCGACGTACCGGATGCTCACGTCGACCTGCGGGACGTGGCCCTGAGCTCGTAGTTCCTCGAGCTTCCTCCGCAGCGACGTCGTGCTGTCGTGCGCGATCTTCCGCAGGCGCTCCAGGGGGCGTACGTCCTTCGGGTCCGCAAGGGCCCGCAGATAGGGCAGAGGAAGGTCCCCGGCGGGAATCAGCATGCGCAGGGCTATGCGCTGCGGTGCGATCTCCCCGGTCCGGATCCGTTCTCCCTGCAAGGTGATGCTCGAGTCCAGGGACTCGGACGTCAGCGTGAAGACGTCGAGCGTCACCTCGGGTTGCTGGAACGCCTCGGAGATCCGCGATGAGACCGTGCTGTGCGACCGCCGAGCGGGCGCCGTCGCGTCCGGACGGGGCTCACCCGCCGGCCCCGGCTGCTGCTCGCCCGTGGAGACCACACGGGACCCGCTGCCCTGCCGGGACTCGATGAGGCCTTCGTCCCTCAGCTTCGCCAGCGCTCGCTGCACGGTGTCGCGCGAGACGCCGAACTGGTCGGCGAGCTCACGCTGGGTCGGCAGCAGCGAGCGGGGTGCGTAGCGGCCGACGACGATGCGGGACCGCAGTTCGTTCGAGACCCGCTCGAACTCCCTGCCGCCGCCCTCGTCACCGATGCGCTCGCCACCCACACGCCGACCGTACCGCTCCCGACTGACAAGCAAACCAGTTTCAGTCAAATAAGCATCCCAACCGGCCCGCCAGTTAACCGATCAACCTTCAAGGGGATGACCAGATTAAGTCAACCAGTCCAATAGGACCGAAGGTTGATCGCTTCTCTGCACCAGAAGCCACCCGGGGGAGTCATGGTCGTCCTTGAACTGCTCTACCGCGTACTGCTCATAGAGCTCCACCAGGTCTTTGTCTCGCGATACGGCGTGTGGGGAGCCCTCTGTCTCTTCTTCATCGGCGTCGGAGCGCGGGCCCGGAACACGGCATGTCTGTCTGCCGGCGCCGTGCTCTTCGTTCTCCTGATGTCGCAGGCCTGAGGATCGCCCGGCCACCCACCCAGTCAACCAGTCCAATCGCGCGAGAGCGCGGCGGCGGATCAGGCCTGTGCGCGCAGGACCCGTAGCACCGATTCGAGCGAGCGCACGATCACCTCGGCGCCCGCGTCGCTGAGGAGCTTCTCCTTGTCCTCGTTGCGCGCATAGCCGAGGAAGGGCACGCCCGCCTGTTCAGCGGCCTGGAAGTCGGACGGGGTGTCCCCGATCATCAGGGTGGCCCCGGGGGCCGCTCCCATCGCCTGTAGGGCCCGGTTCAGGTGGTACGGGTCCGGCTTCTGCTGGTGGAGTTCGTGGGTGCGGCCGTAGATGTGCGGGGTGAAGCACTCGGCGAGTCCGCGATGCGTCAGGTACGCGGAGACCGTGCGCGCGGAGTTGTTGGTGGTGACGGCGAGCCGGGCGCCGAGCGCGGTCCAGGTGCGTATCAGCGGGTCGGCGTACGGGGTGGGCTGCGCGCTGGGGACGGCCCTCAGTTCCCGCTGGGTGAGCATCTCCTCCAGGTCGGCCACCAGGTCGCTCCCCCGGTGCCGCTGATCCACCGCGTGCAGAACCGCCTGCGGGTCGGGGTCCTCCTTCTCCTCCTCGGTCAGCAGCCTCAGGAGCCCCTGCGCCTCCAGTCGCTCCACGAGTTCCCGTGCGATCTCCGACGCCGAGTAGCCCGCGAACAGCCGGCAGATCGGCCCGTCGAAGTCGAAGAGGACGAAGCGTGCGCTGGTGATCAGTTCGAGGAGTTGTTCCGTCAGTTCTGTCACCGGATCAGTCTGCGTCGTGTCAGGAGTCACTAGGAGAGTGTCAGGTCCGTCGTGATGGTTTCCCAGAGGGCGTCGAACCACTTCTGGGATTGGTCGACGAAGGCCGCGTCCCGCTGGCTCGTCCTGCGCTCGAAGGAGAACAGGAGGGACGTGGTGCCCCAGGTGTCGTACATCTCCAGGGTCTGGCTCTCCACCTCCTCCTCGCGCTTGGTGAGCATGTAGTACGCGATCAGGGCCTCCGACCCGTTGAGGAGGTACAGCTTCACCGGTGGTGTGAAGGGGAGCGCCCGGAACGCCACATGGACGTCGATCTTGTGCGATGTGCGCAGGACCTGGAGGTTGTGACGCAGGACGTGGCCCTGGGCGTTGCGCTGCTCGAGCCAGCGGCGGTGGACCGGGTCCTCGTCGCCGGCGCTCTTGACCGAGATCGGGAACGCCAGGTTGATGTCCCGGGAGGGCAGGAGGATCCGCACGTCGATCGACTGGGGGCGGATACGGCCCTCGTGGATCAGGCGGACCGGTTCGCCTAGCGCCAGCATCAGCGTCTCCGCGGTCAGACAGGCCGCGTCTATACGGACGTGCGGCACCGCGAACGCCTCCGTCAGCCGCGGCGCCAGGGCCACCATTGTCGGCTGGGGTTCGTCCCTGACCGGCTGCGGTTCCGCGACCCTGGGCGGGCTGCCCTTGGTGACATTGCTGAGCAGGCCGTCCTCCTGGAGGGCGCGCAGGGCCTGGCGGACAGTGCCCCGCTCCACTCCGAACTCCTCGGCCAGCTCGGCCTGGGTGGGCAGGCGGTCGCCCGTCTTCAGGTCGCCGGCACGGATGCGGTCCCGCAACGTGTCGGCGATCTCCTGCGGCGAGAGTCTTCTGCTGCCGTTCACTGCGACGTTCTCCTGGGTCACGACCAAACGCTACAACCCACGTCCATCTATGTGGAGTTGTCTGATGATTGTTTATACATAGATACCAACTGGGGATAACTTCAATGAAGTTGGCTGCCAACTCTACCGAGTTGGCGGAAGATTTGCCTCCTCTCGCCCATCAACCGCAGGTAGTCATCCCATGCACACGGCTCGTTCCCCCGCTGCCCCGTCCGCCGGATCTGGGAGATCCGAACTTCAGGAAAGAGGTGCCGCCGTGCCCGCCCTAGCACTCCTCTCCGCCCTCTTCGTCGTCTGCTTCGACCAGTTCGTCCAGTGGAAGTACGGCACGATGGGCATGATCGGCCTGCTGCTGCTCACCGTCGGCGTCAAGGCGAAGAGCCCCACCTGCAGCTCCGTCGGGGCCGTGGTCCTCGCCCTGACGGTCACCCAGCCCGCCCTGTGAACAACCCGCCCTGTGAACAAGGGGGCGGCTAGCTTTCGAACTCCAGCTCCGAACTGATGGTCTCCCACAGTGCGTTGAACCACAGGTGCGACTGCTCCACGAAGGTCGTGTCCCGTAGGCCCGTCCCCTGCGCGAAGGGGAACAACATGGACTGGGTGCCCTCCGCGTCGTACATCTCCAGGTACTTGTGGTCGATCTCTGCGCCGCGGCGGGTCACCGTGTAGTAGGCGAACAGCGCCTCCGCCCCGTTGAGCAGGTACAGCTTCACGGGCGGAGTGAAGGGCAGCGCACGGAAGGACACGTGTACATCGATGCCGTGCGTGCTGCGCAGTGTCAGCAGGTTGTGTCTGAGTACCTGGCCCTGTGCGTTGCGTTGGGCCAGCCAGCGCCGGCGCAGCCGGCCGTCGTCCGTGTCCTCCACCGGCGCGGGGAACGCCAACTCGATCCGGCCGCTCGGCAGCAGAACCCGCACATCGACTTTGGCCGGTTTGATGCGCCCCGCGTGAATCGCACGCAACGGCTCGCTCATCGCGAGCGTCAGCGACACCGACGTCAGGCACAGGGCGTCTATCTCCACGTGCGGAGCCGCGAAGGCGGCGTATATCCGTGGGGCGAGCGCCACCATCGTGGGCTGCGGCGTCGCCTCTAGGCCGGAAGGCACCCCGCCCACGAACCGTGCGACGGTGGCCGGGCTGCCCTTGGACACATTGGTGAGCAGATGCTCCGACTGCAGGATGCGCAGCGCTTGGCGCACCGCTCCCCGTTCCACGCCGAACTCGTCCGCCAGCTTGGCCTGCGTGGGCATGCGCTGGCCCGGCCGCAGCGCTCCGGACCTGATCCGGCTGCGCAGCTCGTCGGCCACGTCGTGGTGTGACCGCTGTGGCCGTTGTGACCTCTCCCGCCCGTTGACGGCGGCACCTTCCGGCTCCACGGCGAAACATTACAACTTCACGCCATCTTTGGGCAGTTCAACGATAGGTGGTTATGAGACGACTCCAGCTGGAGATAACTCAGTTGAAGTTGGTCGCCAACTTCGGCGAGTTGAGCAAGCTTGAGCAGCCTTGCAAGACATGGTCCTACTTTCGGGAGGTTGGTCACGTTCCCGGGACGGGAACGCCAGGCGCTCAAGCCGGCAAGACGACTGATCGGACTCCCTTCCGGAGGGGAGCCGGGAGCTCGGTCGGTCGCCATCGCCCGCACCCTCACAACCACAACTGAATCGCTACGGATGCACAGCAAGGAATGCCACCACCCGCACGGAAGGAGTGCCACCGAAGGGCCCGCAAGGGCTCAGAAGATGTCCGGGCACCACGGTCGCCTGGATGTACGCAGCAGGGCGTCGGCGACAAGGGCGGCGCCCTTTTGCTGTTCCCGCACGCGCCCGAGCGCCGCGAGCCGGACCGCGGACTCGTCGCCCAGCCACAGCGTCGCCAACTCGCCCACAGGCAGGGCCAGATGGGGCTCCCGGTCGGTCGGCACGCAGGTCGCACCGTCCGGTCCCGCCTCCAGCAGGTAGCGGCCCGAGGCCAGCCCCGTCTCGTCGACGACCTCCAGGACGAGCGTGCCCCGGGCGTCGTACGTGCGTGCCTCCAGCGCCCTTGCGACGTCGAGTATCCGCACCCACAACCAGTCCGCGTACGTGGTGAGACGCGCGGCGCGCGGGTCCGGCAGGAGGTGCGGCAGCAGATCGTCCGGGGCCCGGTACCCCGACTTGACCGCGGTGACCCAGTCGATCGAGCAGAGGTAGTGCCACAGGGCACGCTCGGCGGCCGGGCCGGTGGTGATCAGGCTTCTGACCTTCGCCGTGTTCAGAGGCCTCTTGTCGTCGCCCCAGTGGTCGTCGCACACATACGTGGCGAGGCCGTCGACCTCGCCGGACGCGGAGCGGTGAACGGCGTAGAACGGCTCGGTCCAAGGCCGGGCGTCCAGGCGGATCACGCCCGTGTGCTTCTGCCACCAGCGCTCGTCGCGGTTGACCACGCCGGGCCGGCTGCGGCGGAGGCGCTCATGGAGCTCGGGGCCGAGCTTGCGTACGTCGGAGCCGTCCACGAGGTCGATACGGCCGCCGTCGTCCGGGGCGGGGCGGTGGCGGTCGAGGCCGGTGCGCGGGACGTCCACGGTCCACTCCACGGTGTGGGTGGCCGGGCCGAAGCCGTAGCGGCCGTAGATGGGGTACTCGGCGGCGATGAGCGTGGCGACCACGTCACCGCGCTCCTTCGCTGCGGCGAGGTCCCGCGCCATCATGCGGCTGAGGATGCCGCGGCGGCGGTGGGTGGCGGTGACGGAGACGTTGGTGATGGCGTCGGCGGGTACGGGCGTGCCCCCGACGGCGGTGAGCTCCTGCGGGAAGGAGCGGAAGGTGGCCACACAGCGGCCGTCGTCGAAGGCGCCGAGGGTGCGGGACGGGATGATGTACGTGCCGAAGTCGGCGACGTCGTGGTCCGAGGGGTGCGGGGGCTGGAGGAAGCCGGTGCTGAGGGCGCGGCTCCAGTCCCGGATCTCGGGTTCGGTGATCGAGCGTACGTCGATGTCCTCGCTGCGGCTCATGGGAACACGCTAGGGGGACGGTCAGCAGGGTGTCGCGCGGATTTCCCGCGCGCGGAGCAGGTCGGTGCCGCCCCCCGCCCTCGCGGCCGCCATCCCGGGCGCCGCCCCGGACACCCCGCGAGCCTCGGCCGCCTGGCCTCCTGTGAGCGCGCGCCGGGCCCCGGACCAGAAGGGCCCGGTCGCCCAGGAGCCCCCTGCCGCACTGGCGCCCCTGTCCGCCCAGGAGGCCCCGTCCGCCCAGGACCGCCGTCCGACGGACCGGCCGAGGACGAGGGGCGGCACGGCCGGGTGGACGGGCCGGCCAGCGGCAGCGCACGCCGTCCTCTCAAGGCCCTTCGCTCAAGAACGAGGCCACGGCCGCATCATCGAACGGCCTAGAACACCGCTCGTATCTCCCCGACCTCACGACCCCCGCCCAGCAGCGGTGCCTTGCCTATGCGGTCCACCACCGGGGCGTCGATGCCCATCAGGTTCAGAGCGCGGGCCAGGACCGGACCCAGTGCCCGCGTGGCGCCGTCGTCCACCTTGAAGGCCAGGGCCCGGCCGTTCGGGAGGGCCACCGCCTGGACCGCCTCCGCGCCCATCTTCGACAGGGCGCCGGGAATCTCGCGCATCAGCCAGGTGTCGGGACGGCGCGTGCCCGCCACGTACTCCGGGTGGGCGCGCATCGCGTCCGCCACGCGGCGTTCCGGCGTGCCGGGCGCCGCCAGGACGAAGGAGCGGAAGGCGTGAGCCAGGCCGACGAGGCTGATCGCCATCAGCGGCGCCCCGCAGCCGTCCGTACCGACCGCCGCCACGGACTCCCCGGCCGCCTCCTCCACCACCGAGTGGATCAGCTGCTGCAACGGGTGCGCGGGATCGAGGTACGAGTCCAGCGGCCAACCGCGCAGCGCGCAGGCCGCCAGCATCGCGGTGTGCTTGCCGGAACAGTTCATGGCGACCCGCTCGCGGACGGCGCCGGAGGCCAGAAACGCCTCCGCCTCCGCGGGGTCGAGCGGCAGATCCGGCGGGCACTGCAGCCGCTCATCGGTCAGACCGTGCTCGGTGAGCATCGTGCGCACCAGGTCCAGGTGGAACGCCTCGCCCGAGTGGCTGGCGGCAGCGATCGCGAGCCGTTCCCCGGTCAGGTCGAGGCCCGCCCGCAGAATGCCGGCGGCCTGCATCGGCTTGTTGGAGGAGCGCGGGAAGACCGGGGCCTTCACGTCCCCGAGCGCGAACTCCACGGAACCGTCGGCTGCCAGCAGCACCAGGCTTCCGCGGTGCCGCCCCTCGACGAACCCGGACCGCACCACTTCGGCGAGCACCGGGGACACGGAGGACGGAGCGGACGGGAGGGTCTGTACGGACGTCGTCATGGGCGGTGGCCTTCTGGACGGGAGGACCCGCCCCGGTGCCGCCCGCGGGGTCCACCCGGCACGGCGTCGCAGGCGGCCGCCGGGGTCCCGGGGCCGCCGTGCACACTCGGGGCCCCGGGTTCGCCGGGGCCTCCGCGTCACATGAGCAGGTCGTCTACTTGTGCTTCCCCCTCACGGTACCTGCGTGCGATTTCGGCGCTGCAGTCGTCCGCCGTGCGCTGCAACTGCTGCCGCCGCCGGGAGACCTGCCGCTCATACCGCACGAGTCGGCCCATGCCCGCGCCCAACTCCTCGTCCGTACGCGCCTGAAGGTCCGACAGCTCTACCTCGGCGAGCATCTCGGCCGCCAGCCGCCGGTACTCCTCGCCGTGCGGTGTGCCGACCGTCACATGGCGGGCCGAGGAACGGTTGCGGGCGGGCGCGTCCCTGAGGATCTCGGGGAGCCGGTTCACGACCCCTTCGGGGATCCGTCCGCCGCGCCGGGCGAGCTCCGCCCGCAGGATGTCGATCCGGCCCTGGAGCAGCCGCCGTACGTAGCTGAGATCGGCCTCGTCCCGCTGCGCGTCCCGGCGCAGCGCGCGCAGCTCGGTCAGCAGCAGCGCGGACAGGTCGGGTCCGGGCAGGTCCGCGGGCGACGGGCTGTCCGTGCGCTGCATGGGCGCCCGGCGCTCCCCGGCGTTTCCCGTACGGGCGGCGGGCGCCACACCTCCGGGCCGCTGCTCGGCACTGGCTGTGCTCATGTACTTACCGTCCCCTCGACCGGAGCGGCACCCCCCACGGATGCGCCGCAACACACGCATCGTGCCACTCGAAGTGGCCGCTATGTGACCGAGTGTCCCCGATCTGCCCCGGATGGAGGGGTTGGGGGCCGATAAGAATCCCCTCTTAAGAGATCACCGCAGGACATCGCGCGGATGCGTTCGTGAGCCGTGGCGAGAAGACCCGGGGACCGCGGACGACCGCTTCCCGGTGTCCTCGAGCGACACGGCATGATGGTCGGCATGCGTGCGGTGGTGCAGAGGGTGGACGGCGCGAGCGTCGTCGTGGACGGCGAGACGGTCGGCGAGATCAGCGGGGAGGGTCTGTGCGTGCTCGTCGGGGTCACGCACGAGGACACCAAGGAGAAGGCGGCCCAGCTCGCCCGCAAGCTCTGGTCGATCCGCATGCTGCACGACGAGAAGTCCTGCTCCGACATCGACGCGCCGCTGCTGGTGATCAGCCAGTTCACGCTCTACGGCGACGCCCGCAAGGGCCGCCGCCCCACCTGGAACGCGGCCGCCCCGGGCGATGTGGCCGAGCCGCTCGTCGACGAGGTGGTGGCCCAACTCCGTTCGCTGGGCGCGACGGTGGCGACGGGCCGGTTCGGTGCGCAGATGCGCGTGTCACTGACGAACGACGGCCCGTTCACCGTGCTGCTGGAGATCTGAGCCCTACGGCTCCACGACCACTTCCTGTGCCGCCGCCGTCGAGTCCGCGACCAGCCGAGCGTCGACCGGGACGTTCCGCTTGACCAGGGCGAGGGCGATCGGGCCCAGTTCGTGGTGGCGTACCGACGTCGTCACGAAGCCGACCTTGCGGCCGTCCGGGCCCTCGTCCGCGAGGTGCAGCTCGGTGCCGTGCGGCGGCAGGTGGACCTCACTGCCGTCGAGGTGCAGGAAGACCAGCCGGCGCGGCGGCTTGCCCAGGTTCTGCACCCGGGCGACCGTCTCCTGGCCGCGGTAGCAGCCCTTCTGCAGATGCACGGCCGAGCCGATCCAGCCCAGCTCGTGCGGGATGGTGCGGTGGTCGGTCTCGAAGCCGAGGCGGGGGCGGTGGTGCTCGACGCGCAGCGCCTCGTAGGCGAGCAGCCCGGCCGCGGGACCGTTCTTCTCCGCGTACGACTCCAGGTCGGCACGCGGGAGGAAGAGATCGCGGCCGTGCGGGGTCTCACGGACCACGACGCCTTCGGGTGCCTCGGCGATCGAACCGGCCGGCAGGTGCACGACCGCGAAGTCGTCCGTCCGGTCGGCTACTTCGACCCGGTAGAAGAACTTCATCGACTCCAGGTAGGCGGCGAGGGCGGCCTGGGTGCCGGGCTCGACATGGGCCCAGACCGTCTTGCCGTCGTCGACCAGGTACAGCGCGTGCTCGATGTGGCCGTGCGCGGACAGGACGAGCGCCTCGGTGGCCTGGTGGGGCGGCAGTTCGCTGACGTGCTGGGTGAGCAGAAGGTGCAGCCAGCTCAGCCGGTCCTCGCCGCTGACGGCGATGACGCCGCGGTGCGAGAGATCCACGAATCCGGAGCCGTCGGCAAGCGCACGCTGCTCGCGGAACAGGTCGCCGTAGTGGGCGGCGACGCCTTCGTCCACTCCCTCGCCGGGGACGGCGCCGGGCAGGGACAGCAGAGGACTCTTCATACCGTCCAGCCTACGATGGGGTAGTTGAATTCTTGAGGGAACAGTCCCGGCACCGGCCGAAGATCGCGAAGTGCTTCATATCGGTTTCGAAACCGAAGGTGTCGCGGAGCTTCGCGGTGAACTCGGCGGCCACGTCGAGGTCGGCCTCGATGACGTTCATGCAGTCACGGCAGACCAGGTGGATGTGGTGGTGCCGGTCCGCGAGGTGATAGGTCGGCGCGCCGTGCCCGAGGTGGGCGTGGCTGACGAGACCGAGCTCCTCCAGGAGCTCCAGGGTCCGGTAGACGGTGGAGATGTTGACCCCCGACGCCGTCTTCCTCACCTCGCCGAGGATGTCGTCGGGGGTCGCGTGCTCCAGAGTGTCCACGGCTTCGAGCACGAGTTGCCGCTGCGGGGTCAGCCGGTAGCCGCGCTGCCGCAGATCGCTCTTCCAGTCGGTGCTCACCACACTGGAAAGTCTAGAACTACTTGAAGAAGGCGATCCCGTCGTCCGGAAGGTCGTCGGGCAGCGCCTTCGCCCAACGCTCGACGTCCTCCGGGGTGACGACCTTCTTCAGATGGGCCGACATATAGGGACGCAGCGGGACCTCCGGGGTCTGCTTCTCGCCCACCCACATGAGATCGCTGTTGACGTATCCGTACAGCCGCTTGCCGCCGGTGTACGGGCCCGATGCCGCCGTCCGGGCGACGGCGTCCGTGGCGATGTCGATCTGCGGCTTCTTCACGGCCAGCTCGCCATACCAGACCTCGACGACCCCGTCGTCGCGGGCCATGGTGACCTCGACCTTGCGGTTCGCGTCGATCCGCCAGTAGCCGGCCTCGGTCTCCAACGGCCTGACCTTGTTCCCCTCGCCGTCCAGCACCCAGCTGTGGGAGTGGTACTCGAGGAAGTCCCGCCCGTCGTGGGTGAAGGACACCTCCTGGCCGAAGTTGCACTTCTCGGAGCCGGGGAAGTCGTGCACGCCCGCCCCTGCCCAGTTGCCCAGCAGGAAGGCCAGAGGGACGAGGTCCTTGTGGAGGTCGGACGGAATCTCGATCATGAGCAGCTTTTCGTCGTGGAGGTCGTGTACACCGGGGGTACGGGGCTCAGCGCTGGCCCTCGTACAGCTTCTTCACGGTCAGTCCGGCGAAGGCGAGCACGCCGAGGCAGACCAGGACCAGCAGGGTTTCGAAGAAGATCTCCACAGGGTGCTCCTCGGTTGAGCAGGGTGCGGTACGTACACAGGGCTGGGCCCCAGCTTAGTAGGCCGGGGCCCAGCCCTCTTGGCGAGGTGCCCGCAGGCTCAGTCGAGCAACTCGGTCTGCAGGGTCACCGTCTGCTGGAAGGGCACGGCGGGGGTGGTGCCCTTGCGGGACTGGATGATCACGGCGAAGACGTCACCGGCGCGGAGGTAGGCCTGACGGACCTGCTGGGCGCCGTACGGCTTGGGCTCGACGTAGACGGAGCGGGAGATGTCCCTGATCCGGGCCTCACCGGGGAAGGCGCTGTCCATGACGGAGTCGTGGGCGTCGCGGATCGCGTACTCCAGGCTGTTGAAGCTCGCGAACTTGTTCGAGGCGAGGTCGTCCACGACGGTCGCGGTGTCGAAGTGGAGCAGGTAGATCCGGGTGTGCGTGCCGTCCTGCGTGGTCCAGCCCCGGGCCGCGATGTGCCGCAGACCGTGGTCGGTCAGTCGCTGGCCGAACTCCTTGCGGTCCTGCTTGTCGGAGTACTCCGCGAGGAAGTTTTCGGTCGGCAGCCAGCCGTCCTTCCCGCGCAGCGCCTTGTCCTCCTGGGCTCCCGCGGGGGCGGGCAGCACCAGGGCCCGCAGGTCGGCGTAGTGCGAGCCGACCACGTTGGCCTCGGCGAACGGACCGGGGCTGCCGGACGGCAGCGGCGGCCGGACGATCTCGGGGAAGGTCCAGCGCCCGTCCGCCTCGGTGGCGAGGCCGGGCACGTCCGTACGGTCCATGCTCGTGATGCCGAACGCCGCGGACGCGCCGACGGCCGCGAAGACGGCGACGGCCGCGGTCCAGCGCAGCACGCCCCTCAGCACCCGGCGGTCCTTCTTCGCGGGCGGCAGCCCAGCAACGGCGAACGCGCCGGCACCGCCGGCCTCCGCCGGAGCCGCCTCGGGCACCGGGGGAGCGGCCATCGGCCGCATGGCCGCGGCATCGATCGGGCTCTCCGGCACCACCGGGTGATCCGTGGTCTGCTGCTCGGTCATACCGCCTCCCCGGGGTCCTTGATGCGGTCCAGTTGTGCGCGGAGCAGGGCCGCCGCGCCCTTCTTGTCCAGTGGCTTGGCCCCGGACACGGTGGCGCTGACCAGGACGTCGCCCTCGTACGCGGAGCAGACCATGAGGTCGATCTTCTCGTCGCGGACCGTCGGCGGCAGGAAGCAGCGGGCGTTCTTGTGGCCCTCGATCGTCGGCCCCGCCCGGAACACCTTCATGGCGCCGAGGAACTCCTGCTGGAAGGCCGCGATGGAACGCACCGTCCGCTGGCTCTCCATCCGGGACAGCACGATCTCGACAGTGAAGGCGTCCTCCGCGTACGCGGTGGAGGCGGTCGCGCTCTCCGAACTGAGGTAGCTGCGCATCGCCATGCCCTGGATGTGCTGCTTGTCGATCTCCTTCTCCAGCCGCAGCCGCTGGGAGCGGGGCAGGGTGCGGAGCGACTCCTTGCGCAGCTCGGTGGCCTGCCCGCCACTCAGCTCGGCGTCCGAGCCGAACTCGCCCATGTCCGGACCGCGGCCGTAGCCGCTGGTGCCGAAGGGCAGCAGCATGCCCTTGAGGCCGGTGGCCTCGGCATGGACCTTCTTTTCCGCCTTGGCCTCCGGCAGACGCCAGACCGGCGCGCCCGGATCGCGGTCGGCGTTCTGAACGGTGACCACGGTGTACCCGGCGCCGCCGAGCACCGCGAGGAGCAGCACGGCGCTTCCGGCGATCGCGCCGACGCGTCGGCGGCGGCCAGGTCGCGCGGTGTCGGGTGCGGCCGCCGCCGGCGCCACGGGCGGCTCTCCGGCCGGGGCCACGAGCCCCGGCTGTCCGGCCTCGTCCACCGGTCCGACGGGTACGGGATTCTGCGGGTTCTCGCTCACAGCCGTCCCATCTGCCGCTCGGCCAGGCTCATGATCTCCTTCTTGGTGATCGCTTTGGTGTCGGTGACGAAGACGTCGACGGAGATGTCACCGCGCCAGGCATGCGCCTCGGCCGAGTACAACGGGAGATAGCCCGGCTTCTGCTCGGGCGTCGAGTCCACGTATGCCATGCCGTCGCCCGTACCGGGGATCGGCCAGCCGTGCGAGCCGGAGTCCCGTTCCGCCCAGTACGATCCGTTCTCCGCCTGATCAGCGGCGTCCAGGTCCTCCTCCTGCCGGTACTGGACGAGGTGGATCTCGACGTAGTGCGTGTCGGTCGTCCGCCAGGAGGTGATGGCCGCGCGCCGGAACTCGCTCGCGATCTGGTCGGTGAAGGCCCGGTCCGGCTTCTCGTAGGTCTCCGCGTACGAGGCGAGGCTCAACCAGCCGTCGTCACTCACCGAGTACGGGGCTTTCCGGGCCCCGGCCGGCCGCTGGACCAGCAGCTTGCGCAGGTCGCCGTCGGTCTTCACACGGCGGTCCTGCGCGGCCGACAGCGGCTCCACCTCTCCCTTGGCCTGCTTCACCACCGGCTGGGACAGCGGCGGCAGCGGCGTGGGCGTACGGCCCGCCTGCACGACATAGCCCGTGCAGGTGCCGGTGACGATGCCGAGGACGGCGGCACCGCCGATGAGCATGGCGGTCCGGCCGCGCCGACGACGGCGGGGTGCGCCGTCCACGGGCCCCTCCGGTGCCTGCTCCCGTCCTCCGGCCGGGCCCTCGGCGCCCTCCGGCACCTGCGCTCCCGGTGTGTCCGGTGTTTCCGGTGTTTCCGGTGCCACGACGGGACTTTCCGGCTGTTCTTCGGGTCTTTCCTGCTCTTCCAAGACGTCCCCCCACGGAACGTGAAGCGCGATCTTGTGTCCGCGCCTCACAGGAGACCCATGGGTAACGTTAGGAGTTGTAAAGGAGTTGATTACGATTCAGGCATGGCGAAGAAGCTCGTGATCAAAGTGACGGCAGGATCGGACGCGCCCGAGCGCTGTTCCCAGGCGTTCACCGTGGCGTCCGTCGCGGTGGCCAGTGGAGTCGACGTCTCGCTCTGGCTGACCGGTGAGTCCTCGTGGTTCGCGCTGCCGGGCCGGGCCGCGGAGTTCGAGCTTCCGCACGCGGCGCCTCTCACCGACCTGATCGAGGCGATCATGGCGGCCGGGCGGATCACCTTGTGCACCCAGTGCGCGGCCCGCCGCGACATCACGGAGAAGGACGTCATCGACGGCGTACGGATCGCGGGCTCGCAGCTGTTCGTCCAGGAGGCGCTGGCGGAGGACACTCAGGCACTCGTGTACTGAGGCGTGCCCGGCAAAGGCGCCGGACACCGGCTAGTGCCGCTTCTTGCCGTCCAGCTCGTCCCACCACTCGTCGGACTTCGGGTCCCCGGACGGGTCGTCCCACCAGCGGTCGTCGGGGCCGCGACGGTTCGCCACCATGGCCGCCAGCGGCGGGATCACCATCGCGACCACGCACATCCCCACGGCCGCGGGAATGGACCACAGCCGTACGACTCCCCAGGCCAGGACGAACAACCCGATGCAGGTGGCCATCATGGCGAAGTAGACGTGACGCCGTCGTGCGTACATACCCCCAGGCTATGCCCGCACATGCCGAAGGGCCGCACCCCTGCCGGCGATCGTCCAACCCCCGGGGATGCGGCCCTTCAGCCGTGCACGCACGGTCCCTCGGACCGTCGTGGAGTGCCGTCAGACGGCGATGGCGACCTCCGCGAGGCCGCCCGTCCGGGCGACGACCGTGCGGTCCGCGGTGCCGCCCGGCACCAGGGCGCGTACGGTCCAGGTGCCCTCGGCCGCGTAGAAGCGGAACTGTCCGGTCGCCGAGGTCGGGACCTCGGCGGTGAACTCGCCGGTCGAGTCCAGCAGGCGCACGTACCCGACGACCGGCTCGCCGTCGCGGGTCACCTGGCCCTGGATCGTGGTCTCACCCGGCTTGATCGTCGAGGCGTCGGGGCCGCCGGCCTTCGCTCCACACATGTGTACTTCCTTCGGTAGGTCCGGGAGTCCGGGGTTACTTGGCGGCGCCGAGCTCGATCGGGACGCCGACGAGGGAGCCGTACTCGGTCCAGGAGCCGTCGTAGTTCTTGACGTTCGGGACCTCGAGCAGCTCGTGCAGGACGAACCAGGTCAGCGCCGAGCGCTCACCGATGCGGCAGTACGCGATGGTGTCCTTGGACAGGTCGACGCTCTCCTCGGAGTAGAGCTCCTTGAGCTCGTCGTCCGACTTGAAGGTGCCGTCGTCGTTGGCGTTCTTCGACCACGGGATGTTGCGGGCGGTCGGGACGTGGCCCGGACGCTGCGACTGCTCCTGCGGCAGGTGCGCGGGAGCCAGCAGCTTGCCGGAGAACTCGTCGGGCGAGCGGACGTCCACCAGGTTCTGCACGCCGATCGCGGCGAGCACGTCGTCACGGAAGGCGCGGATGGACGCGTCCTGCGGCTTGGCCTTGTACTCGGTGGCCGGACGCGCGGGCACCTCGGTGCCGTCGACCAGCTCGCGGGCGTCCAGCTCCCACTTCTTGCGGCCGCCGTCCAGGAGCTTCACGTTCTCGTGGCCGTACAGCTTGAAGTACCAGTAGGCGTAGGACGCGAACCAGTTGTTGTTGCCGCCGTAGAGGATCACCAGCGTGTCGTTGGCGATGCCCTTCTCCGACAGCAGCTTCTCGAAGCCGGCCTGGTCGATGAAGTCGCGGCGGACCGGGTCCTGCAGGTCCTTCGTCCAGTCGATCCGGACGGCGTTCTTGATGTGGTTCTTGTCGTAGGCCGACGTGTCCTCGTCGACCTCGACGACGGCGATGTCGGAGTCGTCCAGGTGCTCCTGAAGCCAGTCGGCGTCGACCAGGACGTCGCTGCGGCTCATGCTCTTTCTCCTCCGGGGCAGTTGCGGCGGGGTGTGCGAGTCGGAAAGGGTGTGATACGCGGCTTGGCGGTGGCGTACACGGCACACGGATGGCCCGGTGTCAGGTCCGGGGCCGGGGATGCGGGAGACCGCTCTCCCGTTCAGGAAGTGCGACAGAGCATGGCGGCGACACGGCACAGGTCTACTGCCCGCCGCTTCGTGAGATCCGCCTGTCGCTGCATGGTGTCGATCGTAGGGACGGACCGCCGGACGTGTCACCGGGGTGTCACATGGTGAGATGCGATCGTCCACGATATGGGAACGATCGAGTGACACGACTTCCACGGCGCCGTCCCGGGCGTCCCGGGCCGTCGTCCCATCTGCCGTACGGACGCGGGCGTCTCGCTCTACGGACACCCGCCGTCCACGGCCATGTGTCGTACTACCCCGCGAGCTTGACGTCCGAACCCTTCACCGTGACCTCCACACCAGCGGGTGCCGCCTGCACCTTGTCCAGTCGCATGCCGCCGGGCAGCTGGTCGATCGCCTGCTGGAAGTCGGTGACGGCCCGTATCCGGTCCTCGGCCGGCGCGACGCCCGCGATCTTGGGCAGGGAGTCGGCGTGCACCTTCATCTTGTTGTTCTGCACGGTGACCGAGCTGAGCACGTAGACCGTGGGCAGCTTCTTGCCGAGGAAGGTCGGCTCGACCGCGACCTTGAGCTTGCCGTTGCCGCCGTCCGAGAGGCCGACCACGCGGGCGGTCAGACCGGGCCCCGCCTGGGTCGGCTCGGCCTTGGCCGTCCTGAGCAGCTCGTCGTACGTGATGAGCGCGGTGCCGGTGGCGTCGGCCGCGGTGGCGGAGCTGTAGTCCCCGGAGAACCTCACGTCCTTCATGTCCGCGTTCAGATCGTCTATACGGATCTGCTCGCCGCCGTCGCCGGTGGGTGTCTGGTAGTTCTTGATACCGACCTCGACGTCGTCCAGCTCACCGCCCGCCATCTGGGTGAGGAAGGGGAAGCCCTTGATGGACACGTCCGGGGTCTGGGCCAGGTTCTGGGTGGTCCTCAGCTTGTCGGCGGCCTCGCTCTCCGCGAAGTGCACCGCGACACGGTCCACGATCACGAAGAGAACGCCCAGGACGACGGCGACGATCAGCAGTATCCGCAGTGCGCGCATTCTCGGTGTTCCCCCACCTCGCCGTCATCGACAACGGCGGTCGCTGACGGCCGGGTGACCGCCGAGCGCGACTGTAACCCTGCACGGCCGGGCGGCCGCCGAATTGTCGATCACCTGTGACATACACGCATCCGGCGGCCGGCCGTGCGAACGGGCGCGCACGGCCGGGCACCGTCAGCCGATGGCACGCCCCAGCAGGTAGACCACCGGCGCCGCCGCCGTCAGCGGCAGGGCGACGCCTGCCGTGAAGTGGACGAAGCGCGAGGGATAGTCGTAGGAGGCCACCCGGTGGCCGATCAGGGCGCACGCGCCCGCGGCCAGACCGAGGAAGGCCCCGGAGCTGCCGAGGCCGGTGGCGCCGCCCATCGCGATACCCGCACCCGCCGCCGCCAGCAGGGCCACGACCACGGAGGCCGCGGTCGGCAGCGGCAGCGCCCGCGCGAGGACCGCCACCGCGACCGCCACGGCGCCCACGGTGACGGCGTGCGCAGCGGCCGCGAGGTGCCCCGCCGCGGCGATCGACAGGGCGGCCGAGGCGACGGTCGCCATCAGGCCGTGCATCCGCGTGTCCGGGTCGGCGTGCGAGCGCAGCTGCAGGACGAGGGCGAGCAGCACCCACACGCCGAGGGTGCCGAGGATCGCGGCGGGCGCGTGCTCCCGGCCGGCCACGAGCAGAGCGACGTCCGCGGTGACCGCGCCCAGGAACGCCAGTGCGATGCCCTGACGGGCCGGCCACATGCCGTTCAGCCGGAACCACCCCGCGGCCGTCACGCCCTGGAGGATCACCAGCGGTACGACCAGGGCGTACGTCCCGAGAGCCGCGCCCCCGGCCAGCAGCGCCCCCAGCGCGGCGGTCAGCGCGGCGGGCTGCAGCCCGGGTTCGATGATCGGCGAGCGCCCCTCCAGCCGGGCCCGCTGGTTGGCGGGGAGAGCGGAGACGTCGACGACCGGGGCCTGGGGCGCGGTCGTCGTCCGGGTACCGCCGCCGCCCTGGTCCGCCGCCCAGCCGCCACCCTGGGCTGCCGCCGCCCAGCCGCCGCCCTGGTCGGCCGCCCAGCCGCCACCCTGGGCTGCCGCCGCCCAGCCGCCGCCCTGGTCGGCCGCCCAGCCGCCACCCTGGGCGATCGTGCCGCCGGGGCCCGGCGGATGGGCGCGGCCGTCGGCGCCGGACGCCGGGTAACCGTGCGGCCCGTAGCTCTGGGCCTCGGGCGGCAGGGGCTGTGCGGCCCCGTAGGGCTGCCCCTCCCACTGCTGCGCGTAGGGCTGCTGCTGTTGCGGATACGCGGCGTTCGGGTCGTACCGCCCCTGCTGCTGCGCCTGCTGCGGGTGGGGCTGCTGCTGATAGGGGTCGTAGCCCTCGTACGGCTGGTTGCTCATCGCTTCGCTCATCCTCCTGCGAACGGCGGGAGCACCTCGACCGTGCCGCCCTCGGCCAGCCGTACCGTCTCATGCTCACGGGTGCCCACGGGATCACCGTCGACGAGGAAGGAGCATCGCCGCAGAACGCGGACGAGTTCGCCGGGGTGTCGCTCGCGGGCCGTGTCGAGCGCCTCCGCGAGCGTGATCGCGTCGTACGGCTCCTCGGCGGTCCCGGCCGCGGCCTTGGCGGCGGCCCAGTAGCGCACCGTGCCCTTTGCCATCTGCTTCCTCAACTCGGTCGTGGTGAACACGGTCAGGCTAGCCCGCGCGGGAGACGACCCATGCGCCGATCCGCTCCAGCAGCTCGTCGTCGCTGGCGTGCTCGGCGTGGCCCATGCCGGGCTCCAGCCACAGCTCCGCGTGTCCGGGGGCGGCCTCGGCCAGCATCCGGGGGTGGTCGAGGGGGAAGTAGCCGTCCTGGTCACCGTGCACGATCAGCAGCGGGGTCGGCGCGATCAGGGGGACGGACTCCACGGGCGAGACCGGGACTGGCTCCCAGCCGCGGTGTTGGATACGGGTGCGCAGACCGTAGCGGCCCACCAGGCGTCCTGCGGGACGGGTCACCAGCCAGTGCAGCCGCCGCATGGGGGCGGTGCCCCGGTAGTACCAGCGCGCGGGAGCGCTGACGGACACCACCGCGTCCGGGTGCGCTCCTTCCTGATGGAGCGCCGCGTGCCGCAGCACCACGGACCCGCCCATCGAGAAGCCGACAGTGGCCACCCGCGTGTGCCCCAGCTCGCGCGCCCATCGCACCGCGGCCGCCAGGTCGAGCACCTCGCGGTCACCGACCGTGGACCTTCCCCCGGACGCACCGTGGCCCCGGAAGGAAAAGGTGACCACCGCGCCGTGACGTGCGAGGGCGGCGGACACCCGGCGGACGTGGGGTCGCTCCAGATCCCCGGTGAAGCCGTGCGCGACGACGATCACGAGATCCCCGAGGTGGCCGGAAGGTGCACGTCCGGTGTCGTAGGCAAAAGGGCCCGGATCGTATGCGGCGTCGATCGACACCCCGTCGACCGTGCGCAGGAACGTCCGTACCGGCCCCCGACGTGCCGTCTCAGAGTGCGGACGAATCGTGGATGGTGCCATATGACCTGCCCGACCAGTGCTCATGTGGGCTATTCTGCTGGGCAGAGGACTCGGGCAGCGCAGCCCCCGGGTCCTTTTGTGCTTTCGGAAGCGTTGTATACGAAGCGGGAAACCGCTGGTGTACGGGCTGTGGAACGCATAGGCGAGTCCCCGGGCGCGGGATTCACCACCGTACGAAGCAGTGCCGCAGACTCCCCCACGGCCTCAGGGCGTGGGAGGTGCCCCACTCGCAGGGACCGAGGAGGAACCAGACGTTATGGGCGAGCGAACCGTGCACAAACATATGTGGACCAAGGCGGGTGAGGCACGATGAGTTCTCTGCTGCTCCTGACCAATGCCCTTCAGCCGTCGACGGAGGTGCTTCCCGCTCTCGGCCTACTCCTGCACAACGTGCGAGTGGCTCCGGCGGAGGGCCCCGCTCTGGTCGACACCCCGGGCGCCGACGTCATCCTGATCGACGGACGCCGGGACCTTCCCCAGGTGCGCAGCCTGTGCCAGCTGCTGCGGTCCACCGGTCCCGGCTGCCCCCTGATCCTCGTCGTCACCGAGGGCGGCCTCGCGGCCGTCACCGCCGACTGGGGCACCGACGACGTCCTGCTGGACACCGCGGGTCCCGCCGAGGTGGAGGCGCGGCTGCGTCTTGCCATGGGCCGCCAGCAGCTCGTCAACGACGACTCCCCGATGGAGATCCGCAACGGCGACCTCTCCGTCGACGAGGCGACCTACAGCGCCAAGCTCAAGGGCCGCGTCCTGGATCTGACCTTCAAGGAGTTCGAGCTCCTGAAGTACCTCGCCCAGCACCCGGGCCGCGTCTTCACCCGCGCCCAGCTGCTGCAGGAGGTCTGGGGCTACGACTACTTCGGCGGCACACGCACGGTCGACGTCCACGTACGAAGGCTGCGGGCCAAGCTCGGACCCGAGCACGAGTCGCTGATCGGCACCGTGCGCAACGTGGGCTACCGGTTCGTCACCCCCGAGAAGGGGGACCGCGGGGCGGAGGACGCGAGGGCCCGGGCGGCCCAGCCGAAACCGCAGGACGGGGACGAGACGGCGGCCGTGTCGGCGGCCGAGGTCACGGCTGAGGCATAGAACCTCGTACGCCCTGCCCAGGGGCGGTCCATCCGCGTAGACTCCGCGCGTGGCCAAGGTGACTCGGGACGATGTGGCAAGGCTGGCGGGCACGTCCACCGCCGTCGTGAGCTACGTCATCAACAACGGACCCCGGCCGGTCGCCCCGGCCACGCGCGAGCGTGTCCTCGCCGCGATCAAGGAACTGGGGTACCGGCCCGACCGGGTGGCCCAGGCCATGGCATCGCGGCGCACGGACCTCATAGGCATGATCGTCCCCGATGCACGGCAGCCCTTCTTCGGCGAGATGACGCACGCGGTCGAGCAGGCCGCCGCCGAGCGCGGGAAGATGGTCCTCGTCGGCAACACCGACTACGTGGCCGAGCGCGAGGTCCACTATCTGCGGGCCTTTCTCGGTATGCGCGTCTCGGGCCTGATCCTCGTCAGCCACGCGCTCAACGACCACGCCGCCGCCGAGATCGAGGCGTGGGACGCCCGGGTGGTGCTGCTGCACGAGCGGCCCGAGGCGATAGACGACGTCGCCGTCGTCACCGACGACCTCGGCGGCGCCCAGCTCGCCGTCCGCCACCTCCTGGAGCACGGTTACGAGTACGTCGCCTGTGTGGGTGGTACCGCACAGACCCCGGCGGTCGGCGACCCGGTCTCCGACCACGTCGAAGGCTGGCGGCGCGCGATGCAGGAGGCCGGGATCCCGACCGAGGGCCGGCTCTTCGAGGCGCCGTACAACCGCTACGACGCCTACCGAGTGGCCCTCGAACTGCTGTCCGGCCCGAACCGTCCGCCGGCCGTCTTCTGCTCCACCGACGACCAGGCGATCGGTGTGCTGCGGGCGGCGCGCGAGCTGCGCATCGACGTGCCGGGCGAGCTGGCGGTGGCCGGCTTCGACGACGTCAAGGAAGCCGCGCTCACCGACCCGCCGCTGACGACCGTCGCCTCGGACCGCTCGGGGATGGCCCGGGCCGCCGTCGACCTGGTGCTGGACGACGGGCTGCGGGTCGCCGGGTCCCGGCGGGAGCGGCTGAAGCTGTTCCCGTCCAGGCTGGTCGTGCGGCGTTCCTGCGGGTGCGAGGGCTGAACCCGGGGCCGGCCGCCACCCCGCCGGAGAGCCTCTGCTGCCAGGAACCGTGACCGAGCCGTGCCCTCTGCCGTGCCACATGCGACGGCCGCTCTCCCCTTGCCGAGGTACCGCTCCTCTGCGAACTCCTCGAGCTCCGTCACCTGCTCAGGTTCCGTGAACTGCTCGAACTCCGCCTGTTCCGCGGTGACTTCACCTCCGCGCACACCTTCCCCGGCCCGGCCCGGAGAGAGATCGCCCAGGCGGGGCTGTCGGTTGTCCACCCGGACCTTGAACACCGGCCTTTCCAGGGCCGGTTGCCGCAGTGAGGTGCCGCCGCCGGGTGTCCCGGACGCGGAACGGCCCGCCGGTGAACCGGCGGGCCGTCACAGACGCTGCGCGCGGCGCGCTCAGAACAGCAGGTTGTAGCCGTTGAAGCCGGTGCCCAGCTTGATACGGGCGCCGAAGAGACCGGTGGAGGCCTTGTTCGTGCCCCGGTACAGCCACAGCGTGCCGCTGGAGTCACGAGTGATGACGTCGGCGATACCGTCACCCGTCACGTCGCCGTTGGTGACGTACTGGGTGAAGTTCCAGCCGGTGCGTGCCAGGATCCTGGGCGACCACGGCGTGTGCGCCTGCTGGGTACCGCGGTACAGGTACAGGGTGCCGTTCGGGTAGCGGACCAGCAGGTCGGCCTTTCCGTCGCCGGAGAAGTCGCCGCGCCCGAAGATCTTCATGCCCTTCCAGGACTTGCTGACGACCTTGATCTTGGCGTTGAACTGGCCGTTGCCCTTGCCCGGGTAGAGGTACACGGAACCGTCGGAGTCCACCGCGACCAGGTCGGGGCGACCGTCACCCGTCATGTCGCCCGGGATGGCGTACGACTTGTAGCCGCCCCACACCGTGCTGATCTGCATCCAGGTGAACTCCTGCGAGGCGTGGTCGAAGTAGCTGCGGTACAGCTTCCCGTCGCCCTTGTCGCGGATGATCAGGTCCTGGTAGTAGTCCCGGTCCAGGTCGGCCTGAAGACCCCAGCTGATGGTCTGCCAGCCCTTGCTCTGGTAGGCGGCCCGCCCCAGCGAGGTGCCCTTGCTGTCCAGCTCGAACAGACCGCCCGAAGGCGTACGGGCCAGCAGGTCGGCGCGGCCGTCGTACGACAGGTCGGCGTCGTCGATGCGCGGCTGGGCGCCCACGGTGTACGTGGAGACCTTGGTGAAGACCGGGTAGGCGCCCTGGGCCGTGCAGCCCTCGACGCCCCACGACACGATGCCGACGATCTTGCCGCCGACCACCAGCGGGCCGCCGGAGTCACCGTTGCAGGTGCTCTTGGTGCCCTCGTCGGTGCCCGTGGCCGGGGTGCCGGCGCAGATCATCGAGCCCTCGCGGAAGTAGTCCGCACCAAGGACCGAATTCATGGCGGAGTTGCAGGTGGAGTCGGCGACCAGCGGCAGGGTGGCCTTGCGCAGGTTGGCGGACAGATCCGAACCGCCACCCGCGGTCAGGCCCCAGCCGTACACCGTGGCACTGGTGCCCGCGCGGTACAGCGCGCTGTCGTTCGAGGCCGCGAGCTGCAGCCAGCGCTGCTCCAGCGGGCGGTCCAGGGTGAGGACGGCGATGTCGTTCTGGACGGTGTCGGGGTTGTAGTGCTGGTGGCTCCACTGACGCATGACGCCCGCGACGGTTCCGCTTGCGTAGTCGTCGAGAGCGGTGGCACCGGCCAGCACCGTGCCGTTCTTCGCCCAGTTCAGGCCCGCGACGCAGTGTGCGGCGGTGAGGACCTTGTTCGGGGCGACCAGGGTGCCGCCGCAGAAGTAGCCCTCGTCGGTGGCGGGGTCGTAGTAGCCGAGCTGGACCATCCAGGGCGCGGAGGCGATGGTGGTCTCGGTGCCGCCGATGATGAACGGGGACACCTTGCTCGACCCGGTGGTGGCGGCAGGTGCCCCGGTGGCGGCCTGTCGCTTCTGCTGCGTGTTCTGGGCCGCCTGCTTCCTGGCGGCGTTGAGCAGTCGGTCGCGCAGTTCCTTGTCCGAGGCCTTCGGCTTCGGGGTGGTGGTCTGCTGCTGGAGTACTCCGGGCTTCGGGAGTCCGCCCGCGGCGGCGGCCGGCTGGGCCGCCAGGGCGCCGGCGCCGGCGAGGGCCAGCGCGAGGGCGGCCCCGGAGAGCGCTGTGGCGGGCTGTCTCCAGCGGCCGCGCAAGGCACGTATCACTCAGGGCTCCTGGGGTGATGTCGTAGAAACGGGCCCGAGAAGGGCAAACGACACACCGGCCCGACGCAGCGCACGCATGGCATGGCAGCGCTGAAACGGTCGGGCGAAACCGCGGAGCCCCCCTCCGGCGCCATGATCGTAGGCCCCGGGAGTTCCCTCGCACACTCATCGCACAGGCGTCAGACACATGTTCGCCCGTCGGACACCTGATGTTTCCTTGACCTTCGGTGTCGCGATTCTCTGGGCCCATCGCACCCCGGACACGCTTCCCGGGTCCGAGCCCATCGGAGCCGCTCTCACAGCGCCCCGGGGCGACTCCGAGCCGCCTTTAAATCGGGCATACACGGTTCTGTCGGGCTTCTCAGGGACGACTCAGGTGGCTCTCATGATCCCGGGACACTCTCTATTACATGACCGAGAGCTACCGCCGCAGCGGCGAGTACCAGTACCCCGAGGGTGACGGGCACCAGTTCGCACACCCTGGGCAGCAGCACACCTCCTCCCCCGTGAACCCCGAGTGGCCGCCCCCGCCGGCGTACCAGCCGGCGCAGCCGGTGACCGTCGAACCGGGGACCACGGTGTGGCCGGGCCGGCAGCCGACCACGGCCGCCTCGGGTCACGGCGGCGACGGCAGCGGCGGTGACACGGCTCTCCTCACCGCGGTCCCCGGCGGTTCCGGGGCGCCCACGCCGAACAAGCGCGCCAAGGGCCCCCTGGCCCTCGTCGCCGCCGTGGCGATCGTCGCCGCGGCCATCGGCGGCGGCACGGCCTACGGCATCCAGGAGCTGACCAGCAAGACCACCGTCTCCTCCAGCTCCACCAGCACCACCGTGGTGCCCTCGAGCAAGAGGGGCACGGTGGCCGGAGTCGCCGCCGCGGTCAGCCCGAGCATCGTGGAGATCAGTGCCACCTCGAACGCCGGCGAGTCGACCGGCTCCGGGGTGATCATCACGGGCAATGGCGAGATCATCACCAACAACCACGTCATCTCCGGCGCCTCCTCGATCAAGGTGACGACGAGCAACGGCAAGTCGTACCCCGCCCAGCTCGTCGGGACCGACAGCAACAAGGACCTGGCGCTGATCAAGGTGCAGGGCGCCTCCGGCCTGAAGACCGCCACGCTGGGCAACTCCGACGGCATCCAGGTCGGCGACACGGTCGTTGCCATCGGCTCCCCCGAGGGCCTGACCGGCACCGTCACCAGCGGCATCGTCTCCGCCCTCGACCGCGACGTCACGGTCTCGACCGACGAGAACCAGGACCAGGGCAACGGCCGGTGGCCGTTCGAGTTCGGCGGCCGGCAGTTCAACGGCGACACAGGCTCGTCCACGACGACGTACAAGGCGATCCAGACGGACGCGTCCCTGAACCCGGGCAACTCCGGCGGCGCCCTGATCGACATGAACGGCAACATCATCGGCGTCAACTCGGCGATGTACTCGGACGCTTCCGACTCGACCTCGTCGAGCGCCGGCAGCGTCGGCCTGGGCTTCGCCATCCCGATCAACACCGTCAAGTCCGACCTGGCGAAACTGCGCTCCGGCTCACAGAGCTGAAGCGGGCGTCCCGCCGGGCGATCGGTAAGGAGTACGACATGATCAAGCAGGTTCTGCACGAGGCGACCGCTCCCGTCGGCCCCGCCGGGGTCTCCCTGGCCCTCGCCGTGGCGTACGAACTCCACGCGCCCGCGGCACGGACCTCACGGAGGATCGTGATGAAGACGCCCGAGCCCCGGGTCCCGGAGGTCGCCGTGCCGCAGCTGATGGGCCTGCGCACCAGCGCGGCACGCGTCCACCGCCGCAAGGTGCCGCTGAACCGCCTCACCGCGGTCCTGGGCTGAGCCCCCCGGCCCAGGAGTCCCCGGCGAAAAGCCCGAGCCGTCCTTTCCGTCCCCCGCCGGGAAACGTGCGAGGCTGAATCTGTGCAGCCCCGTCCCACCGCATCTCGAGGAACACCACACCCATGAGCCCCGCCGAAGGCGACCGTGAACCCCAGCGCATCCTGATCGTGGACGACGAGCCGGCGGTGCGCGAAGCACTCCAGCGCAGCCTCGCCTTCGAGGGCTACGACACCGAGGTCGCCGTGGACGGCGCGGACGCGCTGCAGAGGGCGACCGCCTACCAGCCCGACCTGGTCGTCCTGGACATCCAGATGCCGCGCATGGACGGCCTCACCGCCGCGCGCAGGATGCGCGGCGCGGGCACCACCACACCCATCCTCATGCTCACCGCCCGTGACACGGTCGGCGACCGCGTCACCGGCCTCGATGCCGGGGCCGACGACTACCTGGTCAAGCCGTTCGAACTGGACGAGCTGTTCGCCCGTATCCGCGCCCTGCTGCGCCGGAGCTCGTACGCCGCCGCCGCGGTCGGCGCGCCGGAGGACGAGGCACTGACCTTCGCCGACCTGCGCATGGACTTGGCCACGCGTGAGGTCACCCGCGGCGGACGGCCGGTGGAGCTGACCCGCACCGAGTTCACGCTCCTGGAGATGTTCATGGCGCATCCGCGCCAGGTGCTGACCCGTGAGCAGATCCTGAAGGCCGTATGGGGCTTCGACTTCGAGCCGTCGTCGAACTCCCTCGATGTGTACGTGATGTACCTGCGCCGCAAGACGGAGGCGGGCGGCGAGCCGCGCATCGTGCACACGGTCCGGGGTGTGGGCTACGTCCTGCGGCAGGGCGGCGTCGAGTGATCAAGCGGGTCCGTTCTCTTCCACTCCGCTCACGGCTGGCCCTGCTGGTGGCCGCGGCCGTGGCGTTCGGTGTGGCGGCGGTGTCGATGAGCTGCTGGTTCATCGTGCAGGGCAAGCTGTACGCGCAGGTGGACAGCAACCTCAGGAGCAACAGCGGACCGGTCCGGGCCGGAGGCCTGGCGAGCGTCCGGGCCGAGTGCACGACCACCCCGTCCCCGCAGGACGACCGCGGCCCCGAGGTCAACATCTACTACACGCAGGTCGTCAGTGCGACCGGGCAGGTCTGCGTCTACCAGAACTCCGCCGGCCTGGTGAAAGTCACGGACAGCGACACGGAGATCGCCGCCAACCCGACCCACGGCATCCTCCACAACAGCACCGACAGCAAGGGCAACCCGGTACGGGTGCTGACGACCCCCCTGCTGAGCGACGGCCCGGCGGGCCCGCAGCTCTACCCGGGCTACGCCCTGCTCCGGGCCTACCCGCTGAAGGACACGGACAAGACGCTCAAAGACCTCGCCGTGATCCTCCTCATCGTCTCCGGCCTCGGCGTCGTGGCCGCCGGAGCCGTCGGACTGGCCGTGGCCCGTGCGGGCCTGCGCCCCGTCGACAAGCTCACCGAGGCGGTCGAGCACATCGCCCGCACCGAGGACCTGACCACGCACATCCCGGTGGACAAGGAGAGCGAGGACGAGATCGCCCGCCTGTCCCGCTCCTTCAACTCGATGACCTCGGCTCTCGCCAGCTCCCGCGAACTGCAGCAACAGCTGATCGCCGACGCGGGCCACGAACTGCGCACACCGCTGACGTCACTGCGGACGAACATCGAACTCCTCACCCGCAGCGAGGAGACCGGCCGTCCGCTCCCCGCGGAGGACCGCAAGGCGCTGCTCGCCTCGGTGAAGGCACAGATGACGGAACTGGCCTCACTCATCGGGGACCTGCAGGAACTGTCGCGTCCCGAGAAGGACCAGCACGCCGGCAAGGCGCAGGTGGTGGAGATGCAGGACATCGTGGAGTCCGCGCTGCGCCGCGCCCGGCTGCGCGGTCCGGAGCTGACGATCACGGCGACCCTCCAGCCGTGGTACGTACAGGCCGAGCCGACCGCGCTGGAGCGGGCGGTGGTGAACATCCTCGACAACGCGGTGAAGTTCAGCCCCGAGGGCGGCACGATCGAGGTCTCCCTGCTGCGCGGCGCCCTGACGGTCCGCGACCACGGCCCGGGTATCGCGGCCGAGGAGCTGCCGCATGTCTTCGACCGCTTCTGGCGCTCCCCCTCGGCCCGCGCCCTGCCGGGCTCCGGCCTCGGCCTGTCGATCGTGGCCCGCACGGTCCAGCAGGCGGGCGGCGAGGTGTCCCTGCGGCCGGCGGAGGGCGGCGGCACGGTGGCGACGGTACGGCTGCCGGGGGCGTCGATCGCGCCACCGGAGACGGCACCGGGCGAACTTACCTGATCAGGCCGTCCCTTCACCGCCGCGCGTCGACCGGAACCCGGCGGGACTGCTGCGCGTCGTGGCCCCGGTCCCGCGAAGTCGCCTCAGCGCAAACTCATAGCCTCGCTCGAAAGAGTGACATGTACGAGTACCAGGTTGCCGTCGGTCTGCTTGGCTCCGCCCGCCAGAAGGCCCGTCGATCAGTGCGCCCGGGTCACTGCACCAGGGTGATCCGGTTCGCAGCCGGCACCGGATAGGGCGCCGCGGCCGACGAGTTGGCCGTCAGATAGGCGCCGAGGGCCGCCAGGTCGTCGCCACCGACCAGCACGTTCGCGCCCTTGCCGAGCTCCGCGAAGCCGTCGCCGCCGCCCGCGAGGAAGGAGTTCATGGCAACGCGGTAGGTGGCGGCCGGGTCGATCGCCGTGCCGTTCAGCTTCACCGAGTCCGCCACCACACGCGCGGCACCCGACTTCGTCAGGTCCAGCGTGTAGGTCAGGCCGCCGGACACCTGCAGGATCTTCGGCGAGGCCTCGTTCGCCCCGCTGACCTGCTGCTGCAGCGCCGTGATCAGCTGGGCTCCGGTCAGGTCGACCAGGTTCACCGTGTTGGCGAACGGCTGGACCGTGTACGCCTCCCCGTACGTCACCACACCGTCTCCCTCACCACCGCTCGCCGCGTAGGTGAGCGGCCCGCGGATGCCGCCGGGGTTCATCAGCGCGACGACGGCCTTGGGGTCGAGGGACTTGGCGTACGCGAGCTGCGCGTCCGCGATCAGGTCGCCGAGCGGGGACTCGGTGCCGCTGTTGCCGATCTCGCCCGCGATGTACCCAATGGGCCGGGAGGCGACGGGGGCCGCGAGCGTCTTCCACTTGTTGATCAGGTCCGTCAGGTCGGCTGCCTTGGCGACATCACGAGTGACCACGTGGTTCGCCGACTTCACGGCCGTCCGGGCGATGTCGCCGGTCCAGCGGTCGTACGTCAACGTGGTGTCCGTGTACAGCCGGCCGAACGAGGACGCCGACGTCACCATGCGGGGGCGGCCCGCCGGGTCGTCGATCGTGCACACGTACGCCTGGTGGGTGTGGCCGGTGACCAGAGCGTCCACGGCCGGGGTGACATGCCGGGCGATGTCGACGATCGGACCGGAGATGCCGTCGCCCGCACCCGGGCTGTCGCAGTCGTAGTTGTACGCGCCCGACGCGGGCGCGCCGCCCTCGTGCACCAGGGCGACGATCGACTGGACGCCCTGCCGCTGGAGCACCTTGGCGTACTTGTTGATCGTCTCCACCTCGTCGCCGAACTTCAGGCCCTTGACGCCCTCCGCGGAGACGATGTCCGGGGTGCCCTCGAGCGTCACGCCGATGAAGCCGACCTTGATGCCGTGCTTCTTCCACACCCAGTAGGGCTTGAGGATCGGCTTGCCGGTCTTCTCGTCGGTGACGTTCGCGGCGAGGTAGGGGAAGTTCGCCCCCTGGAACTCCTCGCTGTCGTCGTAGCAGCCGTCCGTGGGGTGGCAGCCGCCGTTCTGCAGCCGGGCCAGTTCCCTCGCGCCCTCGTCGAACTCGTGGTTGCCGACGCTGGTGACGTCCAGGTCCAGCTTGTTGAGGGCGTCGATGGTCGGCTCGTCGTGGAACAGCCCGGAGATCAACGGCGAGGCGCCGACCATGTCACCGGCGGCCGCGGTGATGGAGTACGGGTTGCCCTTGCGGGCCTGCCGCAGATGCGTGGCGAGGTACTCGACGCCGCCCGCGTCGATGGTCTTGGTGGTGCCGTCCTTCTCGAGCTCGGTGACCCGTCCCGAGGAGCCGGCCGGCGGCTCCAGGTTGCCGTGCAGGTCGTTGAAGGACAGCAGCTGGACGTTCTGGTAGCGGCCGGGGAACTCGTGACCGTGGCCGGGCCGGCTGCTGTGGGCGTCGGCCGGCAGCGCGGCCACCAGGGCTCCGACGGTGGCCAGGCCCGCGGCGGCGCCCAGGATGCGGTGAAGACGTCTGTGCCGGTAGATCGGCGGCATGTGCCCCCCTCTGTGAAGTGCGCAGGGGGCTGCCCGGTGCACGCAGCCGGGCCCCAACGCACGCGTTGTGTAAAGAGCGTGCCAAGACGGCGGTCCGCGCAGCCTAGGGTCAACGCGCGTAGCGCAACAGGGGGTTCAGGGTTACAACCAGGTTTCCTTTACCTCCCCTTTCCCCGGTCCTCCCCTTACCCTCGTACCCATGACCAGCGACGACACCGACCGCCCGGCACTGCCCCGCTCCCTCGAGACCGTCACGACGCTCTCGCCCGAACAAGCCGAGACCGTCCTCGCGCTGCTCGCCGAGGCCGCCCGGGTGGACGGCCAGCAGGCCGTGTCCGAACAGGGGCGGCTGCAGCTGCGCGGCGGTGAGCGGGAAGGCGTGTCCCATCTGCTGTTGTCGGTCGACGGCACGCTCGTCGGTTATGCGCAGTTGGAGGACACGGACCCGGTGGAGGCCCCGGCGGCCGAACTGGTCGTGCACCCCTCGTACCGCGGCCATGGGCACGGCCGGGCCCTGGGCGCCGCGCTCCTTGCAACCTCCGGCAAGCGACTGCGGGTGTGGGCGCACGGCGGTCACTCGGCCGCCCGGCACCTCGCCCAGGTTCTCGGTCTCTCCCTCTTTCGTGAACTGCGGCAGCTGCGCCGCCCGTTGACCGACCTCGACCTGCCCGAGCCGAAGCTGCCCGACGGCGTGACCGTACGCACCTTCGTGCCCGGCCAGGACGACGCGGCCTGGCTCGCCGTCAATGCGGCGGCCTTCGCCCACCACCCCGAACAAGGCTCTCTCACCCAGCGCGACCTCGACGACCGCAAGGCCGAGCCGTGGTTCGACCCTCAGGGCTTCTTCCTGGCAGAACGCGAGGGCGAACAGGGCCCCGAGCTGATCGGCTTCCACTGGACCAAGGTCCACGCGGAGGAGCAGCTCGGCGAGGTCTACGTGCTGGGCGTCCGCCCTGGCGCCCAGGGCGGCGGCCTCGGCCGGGCCCTCACCACGATCGGCCTGCGTCACCTCGCTGCCCAGGCCCTGCCGACCGCCATGCTCTATGTCGACGCGGACAACAAGGCGGCGCTCACCGTCTATGAGCGGCTCGGCTTCACGACCCACGAGACGGATCTGATGTACCGCACGGAGACGTGAGGAGCGGTCGGCCCTCAGCGGCCGCCCGGTTGTGTCAGCGGCGGGCCCGGACCAGTGCAAGGCGCCTCGCGGTCGGCTCCGGCAGAAGCGCCGCGCCCACCGGCAGACTGAGGACCAGGAGCGCCGCCCACCGCTGATGGGCCGCCACCCAGCCGGGGGCGCCCACAGCGGCGAACAGCGCCCACCGCTCGGGCAGCAGCACCGCCAGTACCGTGCCCGCCAGCAGTGTCGCCGCCACGCCCTGCCCGGGCTGCGGCTCCTCGGTGAACCGCACGGCCGCCATCGCGCCGGCGAGCGCCAGGGCCGCGAGCACCGCCGCCTCCAAGCTGACATCCGCGGCCGGAGGCCGTATCTCCCCGGGTACCAGGAGCAGGACCACCCCCCAGCCGAGGGCGGCCTGCGGTACGACCAGCACCAGCCGCAATCCGGTCCGCACCGTCCGCCTGACCGGCACCACCGCGGTGATCTGCTGTGCCGGGTCGTCCAGCAGGAACGCCAGCCCCAGAGCGAAGGCGACCGCGGCGGACCTCAGGAGGGCAAGGGCCAAGCCGGCGTCGGCACCGCCGGGTGCCAACCGGGTGACGGCCGGGAGAGCGAGGCCCAGCCCGCCCGCGGCGCCGAGTACGCGCCAGGGGAGGGAGCGCCACACCGGCGGAAGAAGGGCACGGATCTCTGCGTACCTCTGCGCTACCCCTGGCATGACTTCTCGTTCCCGGCACCCTCGGCCCCCGGTACGCCGAGCAGCTCCGCCGCCCGCGCCTCCGTTGTCTTCGGGGAGGTCAGCTCCGTCCAGTGCGCCTTCACCCTGGCCGTGACGCTGTAGCGCGGACGCTTGAGCAGTTCGCGGACGATCCGGGTCTGTTCGGCACTCATGGCGAGTGGGTCGGTAGGCGTCAGCGCCACGGCGGCGTCCTCGAGGCCGTCGTCCACGCGGACGCTGCGGAACGCCGCCATCGGATCGTCCTGCGCGGCCAGCGCCAGCCACATGACAGTCACCACACGTGCGTCGCACATCCCGGAGGCCGCCTGCTCGTCACCGGCGACGAGGACGGAGGCGACCCCGACGGCGAACTCGGGGATGCGATTGCCGCCCCAGCGTGTGCCCACCGTGACCTCGCCCGGTGTGTGCCGGGGAGCGGTGGAGGAGTCGCTGTGCAGGTCGTAGACCACCGGTATCCGCTGGCGGATCGTCATCCGCGCCCCTGCGGCACCGCCGCCCGCGAGGGCCTGGACTCGGTCGGCCGCCCGCGCCCAGTCGTCCCGCCAGGCGGTCCACTCGGGGAAGGAGCAGTACGTCGATCGGCCATACACCGCGCACGACTGGAACTTCTCCGGCGTACGGCTCAGCTTTGCGCGGGCGGCGGCCAGGGCGGGCTCGTGGCTCGGTGACTGTCCCGCGATCCCCGCGCCGGTGGCGACGAGCGCGACGACCGTCAATGCCTTCAGCATGCGCGTGCGTCCGCCGCTCAGGAGGACCGTGACGCCCAGCAGCAGTGCCGTGAGGCCCGCCAGATACAGGGCGTGCCAAGCGGCCGGGCGACCCAGGACCTCGGAGGGGATGGGCGAGGCGCCGTGGTCGGAGACGACCGGGTCCAGCCAGGTCAGCCAGTGGGTCTCCCCTCCGGTGACGGCGGAGGCGACCAGGAGCGCGGCGAATCCCACGACCACGAACAGCGCACCGCCGGCCGTGCTGGGGTACAGCCGCGCGATGAGTACTCCGAGCACTCCGGACAGGAGCACCACAAGCGGCGCCACCACCAGTTCGGCCGGCGATCCATGCCCGACCGCCCCGGGCCGCAGCGCCGCGGCACCGAACTCGACGGCGGCGACCACCGCGGTGACCGCCGCGAACGGCACGACGGACAGCATGTGCGCCACCGCGCGCTGCCAGCGCTCCATCACCAGCACGTCGAAGAGCCGGTCCGTGCCATGGCGCCGGGAGCGGAGCGAAGCGACGTTCACACACATGAGGACGGCGACACCGAGGAGCATGACGCCGGACTGGGTGGCACGGTCCGCGTCGTGGAGGACCGGGAAGTCGTCCATGCCGTCCCGGGAGAAGAGCAACTTCCAGGCCGCTGAGCCGATGTACAGCGTGAAGAACACGAACACCGGGATGGTCAGGAGGAGTTCGCGCGCCTCGAAGCGGGCGAGCGCGAGAACGGCGGAGGCCGAGGTGCGAGCGGCCCGCGTGGGTGCGGGAGCCACCGGGGCCTCCTTGTCGAGGACCGTGCTCATACGGACGCCACCTCCGCGGGCTCCCCGTCGAGGACGAGCAAGTACCCGTCCTCCAGCGTCGGTTCGAGGAGGTCGGCACCCTTCGGAGGGTCGCCGACGTTACGGAAGGTGCCCAGGCCCGTGCGCCAGCCGGCGCGGGCGCCCGGGTCCCGTTGCGTACTGCTCCAGACCCGGCCCGCCGCCCGAGCGGTCAGCTCGGCCGGGGTGCCCTCGAAGCGGACCCAGCCACGGGCCATGACGATCACACGGTGGCAGAGCATGGCCACGTCCTCGGTCTGATGGGTGGACAGCAGTACCGTGCGGCCCTCGCCCGCGTCCGCGATCAACTCCCGGAACCGCATGCGCTGTTCGGGGTCGAGGCCGACGGTCGGTTCATCGAGGAGCAGCAGGCCCGGGTCCCCGACGAGGGCCGCGGCGAGGGCGACGCGCTGGCGCATACCGCCGGACAGCCGCTTGATGCGCTTGCCGCGCACATCGGAGAGGTCAACGGCTTCGAGCACGCGCCGCACCTCGAGGTGACGGGCGGCGCGGTCGGTCAGCTCCTTGAGGATGGCCACGTAGTCGACGAACGCGAAGGCCGTGAACTCCGGGTGGAAGCCCGGGTTCTGCGGCAGATAGCCGAGCCGGCGCCGTACCTCCTGGCGTCCGGCGGCCGTGTTCGGATCGTGCCCGAGGACGGTGAAGGCGCCCCTGTCGGCGGGCACGGCGGTGGCGAGCACCCGCAGCAGGGTCGTCTTACCCGCGCCGTTGGGCCCGAGAAGTCCGGTGACCCCCTCGCTCAGACGCAGAGAGACATCGTCCAGAGCGGCCGTGCCGCCGTAGCGCAGGGTCAGGCCGGAGGCCGAGACGGTGGGAACGGTGGTCATGAGGTGCTCCTGTTGGCGAAGTCGGTGAACAGGGAGGGCGCCGGGGAGGCGTCGAACCTGTCGCGCAGACGGTGCAGCACGGCGGCCGCGACGACGGCGACCGCCGCCGCCACGCCCTGGCCCGCGCCGGTGAATGGGGCCGGCGTGCCGTCGGCGGTCACCTTGGCGACCACCAGCAGGGCGACCCAGCCGCCGCTGACCAGGGCGGGAGCGAGGACCGGGCCCAGGCGGGCGGTCAGCGCGAGCCCGGTGGCAGTCAGCGCCAGGGCAGGAAGCAGCCAGGCGAGAGCCCGGAGCCCGTATCCAGGGAGGGCCAGCGTCGCCAGCCCGTTCAGCGCCAGGCTCGCGACGAGCACCGCGACCGTGCGGATCATGAGCAGGCGGAAGCCGTGCAGCGGGGCGACGAGAGTGAGCTCGTACGTCCTGTCGAGGGCCGGGCCGTAGCACAGCGCGACACCCGCCAGCGGGAGCAGCGGAGCCAGTGCCAGGAAGTAGGCGGGCGAATCCGCCGCGTACACGCTGGCCACCGTCATCACCAGGACCAGCAGGACCGCCCCCAGCCAGGAGGCGCGCAGCACCGGTGTCGCGGCGAGCAGTCGCGCTGTGTGATCGGCGACCCCCACCCTCGTGAGCAGTCCTTCGAAAAGTCCCAGCCGGGGAGCGTCGAGCTCGGCGTCCAGTCGCTCCCAGCCCCGGTCCAGGGCGAGCGGGTCGCCGACCTCGGCAAGCGCCCCGCGGCAGGACGCGCACGCGACCAGGTGCGTGTCGACCGACCACAGCCGCGGTGCCTCGAGCTCGCCGCGTACATAGGCGCGAAGATCGTCGGCGTCCGCATGCCATCCGGTGGCGCCGTGCTTCTCGTCCCTCATGCCAGCTCCTCCCGCAACCGCCTGCGCGCACGCAGCGCCCTCGTCTTGACCGTGCCCGGGGGAATGCCGAGCAGGACGGCCGCCTCCCTGGTGCTGAGCCCGTCGATCACCGTCGCCTGGAGGACGGCCCTCAGCTCGGGCGAGAGCCTGGTCAGGGCGCCCGCCAGGTCCCCGTGCTCCACTCCGGCCAGGACGCGCTCCTCCGCCGAGGCCTCGTGGCGGTGCCGCAGCCTGGCCAGGGTCTGGCGCAGACGGCCGCGCGCGCCGTCACCGCGCAGCGCGTCCACCAGCCGTCGGGCGCCGATGCGCCAGATCCAGCCGGCCACGTCGCCGTCCTCGTGGTACCGCGCGGTGCCGCGCCAGACCGCCAGGAACGTCTCCTGCACGACGTCGTCGACGACCCCCGGATCGGCGCACCGGCCGCGCAGCCGTGCCGTGAGCCACGGCGCATACCGCCGGTACAGCTCCTCGAAAGCGTGGCGGTCACCGTCTGCCGCGGCACGCAGCAGCTCCCCGTCACTTCTCGTTTCCCTCACGCCCCTTCATCGGACGAGCCCTCGCGACCGGTTCACGTTTCAGGGCAGAATTTCAGTGGCGCGGCGGCCCGTGCCCACTGAGCCCCAGGACCAGGACGGCGCGCGCTCCCCTGCCAGCTCTCCCGTACGCCGCAGCGCCGCCTGTAGACGTCCGCGAGCCCTTCCGCGCTATCCCGCACGTCATGTCGCTGTAACCGCTGATTCAGACGGGCTTGCGACGCTCGGCCAATGAACGCCGTCGTGCCAGAGCCCTCACCGCCCCCGAAGAACGGGGCCGGTGCGGAAAGCGGGCGTCCCTTCGCCGACATGCCGCCCGGTCGCTTCGACGCGCCCATCACCCGGTCGGCGCGGAACAATGGGTATATGAGCCAGCAGAACGCCCAGGCACCGGCCCACCCGTCGTCCCCCGCCACTCACCATGACGGAGAGTCCTCGGGTCGCGCGAACGTGCAGAATGAGCAACCCTCTGTAGGGTCCCTCGCCGCGCACCGCCCGCACCCCGTGCCGGCGACGGTCTCCGAACTGGAACCGGACATCGACTCCGACCTCTCGTCGTACGAGGTGGCCGAGGGCGCCCAGCTGCCCCAGGGCCGCTTCCTCGACCGGGAGCGCAGCTGGCTCCAGTTCAACGAGCGCGTGCTCGAACTGGCCGAGGACCCGAACACGCCCCTCCTGGAGCGGGCGAAGTTCCTGGCGATCTTCGCCAGCAACCTGGACGAGTTCTTCATGGTCCGGGTGGCGGGACTGAAGCGCCGCATCGCCACCGGCGTCGCCACCCGGTCCGCGTCGGGTCTGCAGCCCCGTGAGGTGCTGGAGATGATCTGGGCCCGCTCCCGCGAGCTCATGGCCCGGCACGCGGCCTGCTTCCAGGAGGACATCGCCCCGGCGCTCGCCGAGGAGGGCATCCACATCGTCCGCTGGAGCGAGCTGACCGACAAAGAGCAGGCGCGCCTCTTCACGCTCTTCCGGCACCAGATCTTCCCCGTCCTCACGCCGCTGGCCGTCGACCCCGCGCACCCCTTCCCCTATATCTCGGGGCTCTCGCTCAATCTCGCGGTCGTCGTACGCAACCCGGTCTCGGGCCACCGCCACTTCGCGCGCGTCAAGGTCCCGCCGCTGCTCTCCCGTTTCCTGGAGGCCTCCTCGCAGCGGTACGTCCCGATCGAAGACGTCATCGCCGCGCACCTGGAGGAGCTGTTCCCGGGCATGGAGGTGCTGGAGCACCACACCTTCCGGATAACCCGCAACGAGGACCTCGAGGTCGAGGAGGACGACGCCGAGAACCTGCTCCAGGCCCTGGAGAAGGAGCTCATGCGGCGCCGCTTCGGGCCCCCGGTGCGCCTGGAGGTCGAGGAGTCCATCGACCAGTACGTCCTCGACCTGCTGGTGCGTGAGCTGAAGATCTCCGAGGCCGAGGTGTACCCGCTGCCCGGTCCGCTCGACCTCACCGGTCTGTTCGGCATCGCCAACCTCGACCGGCCCGAGCTGAAGTACCCGAAGTTCATCGCGGGCACCCACCGCGACCTCGCGGAGGTCGAGTCGGCGTCCGCGCCCGACATCTTCGCGGCGCTGCGGGAGCGGGACGTGCTCCTGCACCACCCGTACGACAGCTTCTCGACCTCGGTACAGGCGTTCCTCGAGCAGGCGGCCTCCGATCCGGACGTGCTCGCCATCAAGCAGACGCTGTACCGGACCTCGGAGACCTCGCCGATCGTCGACGCGCTCGTCGACGCTGCCGAGGCAGGCAAGCAGGTCCTCGTGCTGGTCGAGATCAAGGCGCGCTTCGACGAGCAGGCCAACATCAAGTGGGCCCGCAAGCTCGAGGAGGCCGGCTGCCATGTCGTGTACGGACTGGTCGGCCTGAAGACGCACTGCAAGCTGTCGCTGGTCGTGCGGCAGGAGGGCGAGACGCTCCGGCGCTACAGCCACGTCGGGACGGGCAACTACCACCCGAAGACCGCACGCCTGTACGAAGACCTGGGGCTGCTGACCGCGGACCAACAGGTCGGCGCCGACCTGTCCGACCTGTTCAACAGGCTCTCGGGCTACTCGCGCCGCGAGACCTACCGCCGGCTGCTGGTCGCCCCCAAGTCCCTGCGCGACGGGCTGATCTCGCGGATCAACAAGGAGATCCAGCACCACCGGGCCGGGCGTCCGGCCTACGTCCGCATCAAGGTCAACTCGATGGTGGACGAGGCGGTCGTCGACGCCCTGTACCGCGCGTCCCAGGCGGGCGTCCCCGTCGATGTCTGGGTGCGCGGCATATGCGCGCTGCGCCCGGGTGTGACCGGCCTGTCCGAGAACATACGGGTGCGGTCCATACTCGGCCGCTTCCTCGAGCACTCCCGGGTCTTCGTCTTCGGCAACGGAGGCGAACCCGAGGTGTGGATCGGCAGCGCCGACATGATGCACCGCAACCTGGACCGCCGTATAGAAGCACTGGTCAGGGTGGCCGACCTGGCGCACCGGGCGGCCCTCAACCGGCTCCTCGAGACCGGTATGTCCGACACGACCTCCTCCTGGCACCTGGGTCCGGACGGAGAGTGGACACGGCACGCCACCGACGCGGAGGGCCAGCCCCTGCGGAACATCCAGGAGATGCTCATAGACGCCCGGAGGCGCCGGCGTGGCACAGCAACACCTTGATCCTCACACCGACCCCGCGGCCGGGCGCTCTGCCGGGCTCTCGGCTCCGCTGGAGCGGGGGGATCCCCAAGAGCAGGGCGGCATCCCCACGGGGGACGTCCTCGCGAGCTACCTGCGGGCTCAGGCGACCGAGTTCCTGCGTTCGCTGCGGCAGCACCGGGAGACCGGTGCTGCCGGGGGTCCGCCTGCCCGAGCCGAGGCGCGGATGGAGGAGCGCGGAACGGACGACTCCGGCGACGCGGCGCTCGCGCTGCGCCGCTCGGCCCGCCGTATCAGCGGGACGCTCCACACGTTCCGCCCACTCCTCGACGCGGACTGGTCCGAGGAGATGCGACCCGAACTCGCCTGGCTGTCCGGCACGCTGGCCCGCGAGCACGCGTACGCGGCCCGGCTCGAGCGGCTGCTCCTCGCACTGCACCGGCTCTCGGGCTCCTCGGTCTTCCCGGCGCAGGCGGGGGGCGCCGCGGAATCCACCGGCGGTGGACCGCGCACCCAGACCGCCGCGCCGGAGCGCGGCAATCTGACCGTGGGCGCGGCGAAGGCGGGCGCCCTGCTGGAGCGCCAGCTGACCCTGGCCCGGACGCGCGCCCACTCCGCGGCCCTGCAGGCCCTCGGGTCGAGCCGCTTCCACGCGGTGGCGGACAGCGTCGCCGTGCTCGCCAGCGAGGTACCGCTCACGCCCGCCGCGGCCGGCGCCGACCTGCGCCCGCTGGCCGCCGCGGCCGAGGAACGCCTGTGCGACGCGGTGGCCGCGTTGCCGCTGGTCACCGCGGGCCACCCGTACAACGCGGAGGCCCTGATCTACGGGCTGTCCCCGGACCCGGCCCCGCACCCGCAGGACGGCCCCTGGCATCAGGTCCGGCTGCTGCTGCGGCTGCACCGCTACGCCCGTGAGGTGCTGCACGGCGGGTACGGGGAGGCGCCCGTCGACGTCCGGCTGCTGGCCGCGGGCCAGGCCCTGAACCGGCACCGGGACGCCTCGGAGGCGGCCGCCGCTGCCGCCGCCGCCGCGCGCACCCCGCGCATCGCCCCGGCGACGGCCTACGCCCTCGGCGTCCTGCACGCCGACCAGCGCCACGAGGTGGAGGCCGCCCGCTACGCCTTCCAGCAGTCATGGCAGCGGCAGGCGGTGGGTACCCCGTAGGTCCGGCGTTCTGCGACAGGCACTCGTACGACGGCACGGCGCGCCCCAGGGCGCGCCGCAGGGCGCGCCGCAGGCACGAGGAAGGAGCCGGAACACCCTATGACCGAGGACGACATCATCCGGGCGGCGGGCTGTGTGCTGTGGCGCCGTTCCCCCGTCGACGGCGAACTGGAGATCTGTCTCGTCCACCGGCCGAAGTACGACGACTGGTCCCACCCGAAGGGCAAGCTCAAGCGCGGGGAGGTCCCGCTCACGGGCGCGCTGCGAGAGGTGGGGGAGGAGACGGGCTACGGCGCGGTGCCCGGCGCCCGCCTGCCCACCGCCCACTACGAGGCGGGCGGCCGCCCCAAGCAGGTCGACTACTGGGCGGCCGAGGCGACGGAGGGCTTCTTCACCCCGAACCGCGAGGTGGACCGCATCCTGTGGCTCCCGCCGACTACGGCCCGTCACCGCCTGACCCAGCCCCGCGACCGGCATCTGGTCGACGCCCTCCTGAGCGCGCTGAACCTCACGTGATCGCCTTCGCAAAGGGCCGCCCCGGCATTCGGAGCGGCCCTTCGTTGTCCGCGACGGGGCGGCCCCGCAGCGCGGCACGGCGCCCTTGGACACTGGGCGTTCACCATCACGGACCGTGCCCGGACCATCATGGGCGCGCCATAAAGCGCTTCGGTGATCGGGATCTTTCGGACATGAATGACCTTGTTCAGATGCGTAGAGTTACGAGCATCCGGGGTGTCACTCGGAACCACCCTGTGTCCCTTATGTAAGCGTTCCGTGATCTAACCGCACCGTCTATAGGGGTTCACCCTGCGTTCACTTATGGCCATAAGCGGCTTCACCTGATCTGCCTACTTTCGGCCTTACCTGATGGCGGACGCGACCTGGAAATACGCGTCCGCATCAACCACAACTTCGCACGCCGCCGATCAGGACGGCGGCAACTGGAAGGAACTCCCGAAAGTGAAGCTTCAGCGCATGAACCGGCGGGCCCTCACCCTCGGTGCTCTCGCCGTCTCCGGCGCCCTGGCCCTCACGGCGTGCGGCTCTGACGACACGAGCAGCAAGAACGGTGGCAGCAGCGCCTCCGCCTCGTCGTCGACGAACGCCAGCTCCATCAAGTGCGACGCCAAGGGCGGCCAGCTTCTCGCCGACGGCTCCTCCGCGCAGAAGAACGCGATCGACGCCTGGGTCGCGCAGTTCAGCCAGGCCTGCCAGACCCAGATCAACTACAAGGCCGGCGGCTCCGGTGCCGGTGTGACCTCCTTCACTCAGGGCCAGCTGGCCTTCGCCGGCTCCGACTCCGCGCTGAAGCCCGAAGATGTCGCGGCCTCCAAGAAGGTCTGCACCGGCGGCCAGGGCATCGACCTCCCGATGGTCGGCGGCCCGATCGCCCTCGGCTACAACCTGCCCGGCGTGGACAACCTGGTCCTGGACGCCAAGACCATCGCCAAGATCTTCAACAACCAGATCAAGACCTGGGACGCCCCGGAGATCAAGAAGCTGAACCCGAGCGCGAAGCTTCCCTCCACCAAGATCCAGGCGTTCCACCGCTCTGACGAGTCCGGCACCACGGACAACTTCACCAAGTACCTCAAGGCCGCTGCCCCGTCCGTCTGGGGCAAGTACGAGGGTGGCAAGGCCTGGCAGGCCCCGGGTGGCCAGTCCGCGCCGCAGTCCGCGGGTGTGGCCCAGCAGGTGAAGCAGACCGCCGGCGCCATCGGCTACTTCGAGCTCTCCTACGCCAAGGACATGTCCACGGTCAAGATCGACACGGGCGCCTCCGCCCCGGTCGAGGCCAACATCGACAACGCCACCAAGGCCATCGCCGACGCCAAGGTCATCGGCACCGGCAAGGACCTGTCGCTGCAGCTGAACTACGGCACCAAGGCCGAGGGTGCCTACCCGATGGTCCTGGTCACCTACGAGATCATCTGCGACAAGGGCAACAAGGCGGACACCCTGCCCGCCACCAAGTCCTTCCTGCGCTACATCGCGAGCGAGGACGGTCAGAAGATGCTGACCGACAACAGCTACGCGCCGATCCCCGACGCGATCATCTCCAAGGTCCGCACCACCATCGAAGGCCTGAGCTGATTTGAGAGTGCGGTCCGGTCCCCTCGCGGGACCGGACCGCACCGTCCGGTGCACCGCCGCCAGGAGCCGCATCACACGTGCGGCTCCGCAGACCGGAGAACCCGATGGATATATCCACACACAACACACAAGCGCCTCCCCCCGCCCCACGGCCGTCCACAGCCGAGCGCAAGCGCGCAGCCCGTGGCGCCACCCGACCCGGAGACCGGATCTTCCTCGGTCTCTCCCGTGGGTCGGGCATTCTGCTGCTGGTGATCATGGCCGCGATCGCGATCTTCCTCACCTACCGTGCGTCCCTCGCCATCAGCAAGGACCACGGGAACTTCCTGACCACCTTCGAGTGGAACACCAACGTCACGCCGCCGGTCTTCGGTATCGCCGTATTGGCCTTCGGCACCGTGGTCTCCTCGATCATCGCGATGATCATCGCGGTCCCGATCGCAGTCGCCATCGCGCTCTTCCTGACGCACTACTCGCCGCGCAGGATGTCCGGGCCCATCGCCTACGTGATCGACCTGCTCGCCGCCGTGCCGTCCATCGTCTACGGCCTGTGGGGCGCCCTGGTCCTCGTACCGAACCTGGGCGGCCTCTTCAGCTGGCTCAACGACTACTTCGGCTGGACGGGCATCTTCTCCTGGGAGGGCGGCGCCCCCCGCTCGATGCTCACCGTCGGCATCCTGCTCGCGATCATGATCCTGCCGATCATCACCAACGTGAGCCGCGAGGTCTTTCGCCAGGTCCCGCAGATGCACGAGGAGGCGGCCCTGGCCCTCGGCGCCACGCGCTGGGAGGTCATCCGCATGGCCGTCCTGCCCTTCGGGCGCTCCGGTGTCATCTCCGCCTCGATGCTCGGCCTCGGCCGCGCGCTCGGCGAGACGATGGCCGTGGCCACCGTGCTCTCCCCGGACTTCCTGATCCACGCCAGCCTGCTCAACCCGGGCGGCGGCACCTTCGCCCAGAACATCGCCAGCAAGTTCAGTGAGGCGACCGAAGACGGCCGTGACGCGCTGATCGCCTCCGGACTCGTCCTGTTCGTCATCACCCTGCTGGTCAACGGCGCGGCCCGCGCGATCATCGCCCGCCGCAAGGAGTACTCGGGGGCCAACGCATGAGTCACGCAGCCGTCGCCGACAAGCGCCACAGCACCCTGCGCGGCGCCAGCCTCCCCAAGTGGTCCCCCTGGGCCATCGCCCTCGGCTCGATCGTCGTGGCGTCCGCCATCGGCGCCGTCGCCGACCTGACGAGCCACGTCCAGTGGGGCGTGATCGCCGCCATCCTCTTCCTGCTCGGCACGTACGGCATCGCCGCGCGCGTCGAGGGCCGCCGCCAGGCCAAGGACCGCGTCGCGACCGCCCTCGTGTGGGTCGCCTTCCTGCTCGCCGTTGTGCCCCTGGTCTCCCTCGTCTGGACGACCGTCGCGCGCGGTGTGAAGGTCCTCGACATCTACTTCCTGACCCACTCGATGGGCATCGTCGCGGATTCCCAGCCCGGCGGTGGCATCTACCACGCCATCCTCGGCAGCCTCGAGCAGGTCGGTCTCGCCACCGTGATCGGCGCGCCGATCGGTGTGCTCACCGCGATCTACCTCGTGGAGTACGGACGGGGCCGGCTCGCGCAGGCCGTCACCTTCTTCGTCGACGTGATGACCGGTATCCCGTCGATCGTCGCCGGTCTGTTCATCCTCAGCCTGATGCTGATCTTCAAGATGCAGCCCTTCGGCTTCGCCGGTTCGCTGGCTCTGGCCATCCTGATGATGCCGGTCGTCGTCCGCTCCACCGAGGAGATGCTCAAGCTCGTCCCGAACGAGCTGCGCGAGGCCTCCCTGGCGCTGGGCGTGCCCAAGTGGCGCACCATCCTGAAGGTGGTCCTGCCGACCTCCATCGGCGGCATCACCACGGGCATCATGCTGTCGATCGCCCGTATCGCGGGCGAGACCGCGCCGGTGCTGCTGCTGGTGTTCGGCAACCGCTTCATCAACGCCAACCCGTTCGAGGGTGCACAGCAGTCGCTGCCGCTGTACATCTACCAGCAGTACGCGAACAGCGCGGGTGCCAACGCGGCGTACGACCGTGCCTGGGCGGCGTCGCTCACACTGATCGCCTTCGTGATGATCCTCAACCTGCTGGCCCGCGGCATCGCGCGCTGGAAGGCCCCGAAGACCGGTCGCTGACGCGGCCATCAGCGACTGATACTGGAAGTGAAGTAGTCATGGCCAAGCGAATCGACGTAAGCGGACTCACCGCCTACTACGGCTCCCACAAGGCGATCGAGGACATCTCGATGACGGTCGAGCCGCGATCGGTGACGGCGTTCATCGGTCCCTCCGGCTGCGGCAAGTCGACGTTCCTGCGCACGCTCAACCGCATGCACGAGGTCACCCCCGGCGGGCGCGTCGAGGGCAAGGTGCTCCTGGACGACGAGAACCTCTACGGCGCCGGCATCGACCCGGTCTCCGTCCGCCGTGAGGTGGGTATGGTCTTCCAGCGCCCGAACCCCTTCCCCACGATGTCGATCTTCGACAACGTGGCCGCGGGTCTGCGCCTGAACGGCAACTACCGCAAGTCGGAACTGAACGACATCGTCGAGAAGTCCCTCAAGGGCGCGAACCTCTGGAACGAGGTGAAGGACCGCCTCAACAAGCCGGGCTCCGGCCTGTCCGGTGGTCAGCAGCAGCGCCTCTGCATCGCCCGCGCGATCGCGGTCGAGCCGAACGTCCTGCTGATGGACGAGCCCTGCTCCGCCCTGGACCCGATCTCCACCCTCGCCATCGAGGACCTGATCGGCGAGCTGAAGGAGCGCTTCACGATCGTCATCGTGACGCACAACATGCAGCAGGCGGCGCGTGTCTCGGACCGCACGGCGTTCTTCAACCTTTCGGCCGTGGGTCAGCCCGGCCGGCTGATCGAGATCGACGACACCGAGCGGATCTTCTCCAACCCGTCGGTCCAGGCGACCGAGGACTACATCTCGGGCCGCTTCGGCTGAGCCGACGGTCTACGGATGACCCCTCGCGGTGCTGCATGGCGGTGCCACCGCGAGGTCGAAGAGGGCCCGCCCCCGGCTCCCGGGGGCGGGCCCGTTCGCGTGGTCGTCCACGTCGTCATTCGGCCACTTCCGTCCGTTCCCACCACTGGTACACGGTCACCCGTCCTTCCCCGCTGCCCTCGTGGCGCGTTGTGACCTTGTAGTGCTCGTAGCCACCGCGGTGCGGGATCTTCAGCTCTTGTCCGGGAGGAACGATCGGCACGGTGCTGCCCGCCAGATCGTCCGGTCCACCTTCGAGAAGTGCCTTGGTAGTCATAGCTCCAGTCTTGCCACCCCACCGGCACCCGCATCTTGAGACGACCTCGGGCACGGATCCGCGGGGGATGCCCGGCAGGGCGCCGGGGGAACCGGGCGAAACAGAGGGGCCGGGGGAAAGACGGGGCAGCGGGACGCGGGAGCAGGGCTTCAGAAACCCAGGAGCGCGGCAGCGCGAGGCTTCGGGTGGCAGCGGCCGGCAGACACCCCGTGCGGAAAGGCACCGGTGCGAGCGCTGCACGACGGTCGCGGGCCGGGCCCCGGGGGCGGAATCGAGGGAACCCGGAGGGCGGTCGCGGTCGACGGGCCCAGTCTTCGATCGCAGCAGGCGACACAGCCCCAGAAAGGGCAAGCGCCTCGGGCGGAGGGAAATCCCGGTATCCCGACGGCCGGCGCCTCTGCGCGCCTCATCCTCCGCGTAGCCGGCGCCTCTGCGCGCCCCGCGTACGTGCGTCGGGCGCGTCCTGGAGAGGTCCTACCGGCCGTCGCCCGCGGCTACAGGAACGCCAGGTTGATCACCCAGAAGCTCGCCGCGGCCACGAGCGCCGCCGCCGGCATGGTGATGAACCAGCCCAGGACGATGTTCTTCGCCACGCCCCAGCGCACGGCGTTCAATCGCTTCGTTGCGCCCACACCCATGATCGCCGACGTTATGACGTGCGTGGTCGAGATCGGGGCCCTGAACAGGTACGCCGTCACGAACATGATCGAGGCTCCGGTGGTCTCCGCCGCGAACCCCTGGGGCGGATCCAGTTCGATGATCTTGCGGCCCAGCGTGCGCATGATGCGCCAGCCGCCCGCGTACGTCCCGAGCGAGAGCATCGCCGCGGAGACGAGCTTGACCCACACCGGGATCGGTTCCCCGTAGTTCTCGACATTCCCGATGACCAGCGCCATCACCACGACGCCCATCGTCTTCTGTGCGTCCTGAAGACCGTGGCCGAGCGCCATTCCGGCCGCCGACACCGTCTGCGCTATGCGGAAGCCCCGCTTGGCCTTGAGCGGATTGGCCCGCCGGAAGATCCACAAGATCGCCAGCATCACGAGGTAGCCGACAATGAGGCCGACCACGGGCGACAGGAACATCGGCGTGATGATCTTGTCCAGGACCCCGGACCAGTAGACCGTCGTGCCACCTGCCAGCGCCGCTCCCACCAGTCCGCCGAACAGGGCGTGCGACGAGGAGGACGGCAGACCGAAGTACCAGGTGACCAGGTTCCAGACGATGGCCCCGGTCAGCGCCGCGAAGAGGATGCCCATACCCTTGCCGCCCTGTGGCGTCTGGATGAGGCCCTCACTGACCGTCTTCGCCACGCCACTGCCCAGGAACGCACCGGCGAGGTTCATCACCGCCGCCATCACCAGCGCCGCCCGCGGCGTCAGCGCGCGCGTCGACACCGATGTCGCGATGGCGTTCGCCGAGTCGTGGAAGCCGTTGGTATACGCGAAGAAGAGTGCGACCAGGATGGTCAGGATCAGAGCAAAGGTGTCCATGGACGCCTCAGGACTCCTTGACCGCGATGGTCTCCACCGTGTTGGCCACGTGCTCGAAGGCGTCCGCCGCCTCCTCCAGCACGTCCACGATCTGCTTGAGCTTCAGCACCTCGATCGCGTCGTACTTGCCGTTGAAGAGATGGGCGAGCAGTTTCCGGTGGATCTGGTCCGCCTGGTTCTCCAGACGGTTCACCTCGATCCAGTACTCGGTGAGGTTCTCCATCGTGCGCAGGTGCGGCATCGCCTCGGCCGTGAGCTCCGCCGCCCTCGCCAGCACCTCGATCTGCTGCTCGACTCCCTTCGGCAGTTCCTCGACGTTGTAGAGGACGACCAGGTCGACGGCCTCCTCCATGAAGTCCATGATGTCGTCGAGGGAGGATGCGAGGGAGTAGATGTCCTCGCGGTCGAACGGAGTGATGAAGGAGGAGTTCAGCTGGTGGAAGATCGCGTGCGTGGCATCGTCACCGGCGTGTTCCGCGGCCCGCATACGCTCTGCGATCTCGGCCCGAGCGGAGGCGTCCGCCCCGAGCAGTTCCATCAGGAGTTTCGAGCCCGTGACGATGTTGTCCGCGGATGCGGCGAACATGTCGTAGAAGCTCGTCTCCCTGGGGGTCAGACGAAAGCGCACGTGGGATCCTCAGGATGCTTCGGTTTCGGTCAGGCTGATGCTAAGTGCATCATCCGGCCACGGCTAAGGGGCCGTCCTCCAGTGTCGCCCATCGAACACAGTGGTCGGCACGGGGGCGGTTCGAGGGCGGCCAGGGGCCTGGCCAAAGGCCCTATACCCAGCAAAGTTCGTTACCATATACCCACCAGGGGTATGTGTCCGTCCCGCGGCGCGAGGAATCCGGACCCGCGGACCGACTGTCCGATTTCGTATCCCCGGGCAACCTTCAACAGGAGGACGCGATGACGACCGAGGCCGGCGCGGCGGCGCCCTCCGAGGACGCAGCGACCGTGGTGACCGACCACGACCGTGGCATCCACGGCTATCACAAACAGAAGGACGAGCACCTCAAGCGGCTGCGCCGTATCGAGGGCCAGATCCGCGGTCTGCAGCGGATGGTCGACGACGACGTGTACTGCATCGACATACTCACGCAGGTCTCCGCCTCCACCAAGGCCCTTCAGTCCTTCGCGCTGCAGCTCCTGGAGGAGCATCTGCGCCACTGTGTGGCCGACGCCGCTCTCAAGGGCGGAGCGGAGGTCGACGCCAAGGTGGAGGAAGCGACGAAGGCGATCGGCCGCCTCTTGCGGACATGATCTTCCGGCCGCCCGGGCGAGAACGGGCGGCAGCATCTACTGTGGCGCGGCGCGGCTCACCGGCGGGAGGCGTCCCGTTCCTCGGCGACCTTCAGGACCTCGTCGATGCTCTCAAGACTGAGCCGGTCCTCGTGGGCGGCCGAGGCCGCGATGATCAGGTCACCGCACAGCTCGATCTCGGCGAGGGCCACGTGGTCCTGAACTGCCGTACCGCCGACCCGAGCCACGTGCATCACCTCTTTCTGCCGTCTCCAGCTTCCTAGAGTAGGGAGCGGGCTACACACGGCGCATGGCACGGACGGACCATTTCCAGCCCCTCACCCGCGCCACTTCTACGATCACCTCCGTGCCCTCACTGCGCGGCGATCTTCCCGGCGTAGATGTCCTCGGCGGCCGGCAACCGTACGTCGACGGAGGCCCCGAAGTCATACAGCAGGGTCGTCGAGGCCACCGCCACCACGGCCTTGTGCCCGCCGTTGACGAAGCTGAACCGGTGCCGCACCTTCCGGATGCGCCCCTGGTCGTCGAGGTAGGCGTCGAACGGCACCTCGGCCGTGGCGAACCCTTTCGCCGCCGCCCGCAGCGGCGCCCTGTTGTCCGCGGACGCGTCGCGTGCCGCGAGCGCGATGTCCGCGACCCCCTGGTAGTGCCGGACCGGCGTCCCCGCGACCTCCGTCCGGCCCAGGTACGTCGCCTCCCTGACCCCGCGCAGCAATTCGGCCGCGGCGTAGGGGTCGGTGGCGCCGCCGGTGACGAGGTTGCCGTCGGTGAGTGTGGCCGTGTCCACCCGCACCCACTTGTCGGCCGGGACTCCGGCTCCCCGGTTCTTCATGAAGAGGGCACCGGGGGCAAGCAGTTCGGTGATCGGATGGTGCTCCTCGTCGCCCGCGGGATCCTGGGGCAGCGTCACCTTCAGCCGGCCCAGCCGACCGCGATAGTCGTAGACGCCCTCACCGCGGATGGTGACCCGGGTCCCGCCGGTGGCCATCTCCATCGACGTCCGGGCCCGGGAGCTGCCCGCGCGCACCAGGGTCGCGGCGGCCTGCCGGAGCGTCTCGAGGGCGCCAGAGCCGGAGCGCGCATCCTCGACGGCGGCCCCGCCTCTCGAACATCCGGTAAGTGAGGCGCCGCAGACGAGCAGTCCCACCGTCGCGAGGATCGCCGCACCGACCCGACCGTGCCACCGCACCACCATCACCTGCCTACCCCCAGCCGGTCCGTCCCGGTGCCCTCCTGTCGTTCCGCTTAACGACGGGTGGGGGGACCCGTCACGCGCCACGCGGGGCAAGTACTTGCCCGGGGTAACCTTGTCGGAGTGGAGCGACAGGACATACCCCCCGGTCCGAACGAACACCGCACGACGACCGCCGAACAGGGTCGTTTCTGCGTGGCCCGGTGCATCTGCGGATGGCGGGGACCTGCGCGCAGAGCCCGCAGCCTGGCCAGAACGGACGCAGAGAAGCACGCCAGGGCCTAGACCCGGAGCCGCTTCCGCAACCCCCGGCTGCGCAACCCACCCGAGGGGCAGGCATGCTGAGCCCCCCTCCGGGCATTTCGGTCGCACCCGGCACGGACGTCGTAACCATTCCGTGGCATTTCCGCGCGAACTTTTCCGCCGCGAGGCCTCATCTCAGTCCACGGAACTCATGGGAGGCGTAATGCAACGGCGTACGTTCATCGGCGGTGCCACCGCCACGGTCGCGGTGGCGGTCACCGCCGCGTGCAACAGCGGCGGCACCGGCGGCACATCGTCCGCCACCGGCACGACCGTGCGTGCGACCACGCCGACCGCGATGACGGCCCCGGCCACGACCACGACCGGCACGCACGCCGCCGCCGACTGGAACGCCCTGGCCAAGGACCTGGACGGCCTCCTGGTCCGCCCCGGCGACCGCGCCTGGGCCACGGCCCAGCAGCTCTACAACACCCGCTTCGACTCCCTGAAGCCCGCGGCGGTCGCCTACGTGGCGCACGCCGACGACATCCGCACCGTGCTGTCGTACGCCCACGCCCAGGGCGTCAAGGTCGCGATACGCAATGGCGGCCACTCCTACGCCGGTTGGTCCTCCGGGGACAACCGTCTGATCATCGACGTGGGCAAGCTGAACACGATACGGGCGAGCGCCGGCGAGGCGGTCGTCGGCGCCGGTTCCAAACTCATCGATGTCTACCGCGCGCTGACCGCGAAGGGCGTGACCATCCCCGCCGGATCGTGCCCCACCGTCGGCGTCTCAGGTCTCACCCTCGGCGGCGGCCACGGCGTGGTCTCCCGGGCCTACGGGCTGACCTGCGACAGCCTCACCCAGGCGACTCTGATCACCGCGGACGGCAAGCAGCTCGTCGCGAACGCCACCGAGAACAAGGACCTGTTCTGGGCCCTGCGCGGCGCGGGCAACGGCAACTTCGGCGTCGTCACCGAACTGCGGTTCAGGACACATCCGGCACCTCAGGCCGTATCGGCCTATATGACCTGGCCCTGGTCCAAGGCGGCCGCCGTCCTCAAGGCCTGGCAGGAGTGGGGCCCGAACCAGCCCGACGAGATCTGGTCGTCCTGCCACCTCGAGAACGGCGGAACACCGACCGTCTCCGTCGCCGCGTTCTCGATCGGCACCTACGGCGAACTCCAGAACGCGGTCGACCGCCTGGCCGCGCAGGTGGGCTCCCCGGCCCGCAGCGTCTCACTCAAGCGGCATTCCTACGAGGGCGCGATGGAGGCGTACGCAGGCTGCTCGTCCTTCCCGACCGCCGCCCAGTGCCATCTGCCGGGCTCGACACCTGGCCGCTCCGCGCAGGGCGCGCTCGGCCGCGAGACCTACGCCGCCCGCTCGGACTTCTTCGACCGCTCGATCCCGGCCGCCGGCATCCAGACGCTCCTCAACCAGGTCGCGCAGGCGCGGGGCGGCGCGGGCAGCATCGCGTTCACCGCGCTCGGCGGTGCGGTCAACCGCGTCTCGCCGACGGCCACGGCCTTCGTGCACCGCCGCTCGCGCATGCTGGCGCAGTACATCGCGAGTTGGCCCGCGGGCACCGCCGGTTCCACGGCGCAGTCCTGGCTGACGTCAGCGCACACGTCCATGGGTCCCTACGCGTCCGGGGCCGCCTACCAGAACTACACGGACCCGACCCTGACGAACTGGCGGAAGGCCTACTACGGGGACGCGGCCGCCCGACTGGCACAGCTCAAGCACCAGTACGACCCGAATGGCTTCTTCACCTTCCCGCAGTCGCTGTAGCGGCGCCCGCACGCCGGGGGCGGCGCACACGCACCGGCCCTGCGGCCGCACGACGATCGGGCCGACGGCTACGCGGCCAGGTCCCGTTCCTCCGCCGCCTGGTCGGCACGGGCGCCGGGGATCACGGTTTCCGCGGGCCGTGTCCCGCGGGGGCGGACCAGTCGTCCAGCGCGCGGCGAGCCCTCGACCGCCCTGACGAGCGGGGTGAGCAGGGCCGTGGCAAGCGGTGAGAGCAGCAGGGCCACGGCGGTGCCGAGAGCGAAGCCTCCGATGACGTCCGTCGGGTACTGCACACCCAGGTAGACCCTGCAGAAACCTTCCAGGAGCGCCAGGCCGAGGCCGATGAAGCCGAACTTCCGGTGGGCGACGAAGAGTCCGACCGCCAGGGCCATCGTGAGGGCGGCATGGTCGCTGACGAAGGAGTAGCCGGTCGTGCCGGAGACGAGGACGTCGAGTCCCTGGTGGTCGACCAACGGCCGGGGACGTTCCACGAAGCCCCGGATCGGCACGTTCACCAGCACGGCGAGCGCGGCGGCCAGCGGGGCCCAGACGAGCGCGGCCATGGCCCCGACCGCGTCCGCGCCGCCCCGCCGGCGCAGGCTCCACCAGCACCAGAGAACCAGCAGGACCATGCCGAGCAGCAGGCCGTACTCGCCGACGAACTCCATGACGCGGGCGAACCAGTGCGGCGAGTCCTTGGCCAGCCCATTGATGTCGTAGAGCAGATCGACGTCGGGGTTCGACCCCGATTCGGCGAGTGCAGCCATCGTGCGCGGCCCCTTCGTCCTCTGTCGCGTCCGCGGACGCGCCCGTGCGCGCCGCTCGTCCACCACCCCCGTGGTCGTAGATCCGCTCCACGCCGAGCCGGCTGCCGTACGTCGACGCTCTACGTCAGAAGGAACGCACAATCCTCTTCGCCACGTTCCGCATTCCACCGAATGATCACGCAGACGTTATCGAAGAGAGACACGTCTTCCCAGCTCAGGGGGTGCGCATAACGAAGGGTTCCGGCCAGCGCGCGCCCTTTTGCGCGCCGTTCACGCCCCGGTTCACACCGTCGTGGGCAGCGCTTTCGCGCCATCTTCGGTGACACGCGTCGCCCCGAAGTAGTCCGAGGTGTCGATGGGGTCGAAGCGGATCACAGCACCTGTCCTGGGCGCATCGATCATGTAGCCCCCGCCCACGTAGATCCCGACGTGGTGGATGGCACGGGAATCGGTCGGATCGTGCGAGAAGAACACCAGGTCGCCCGGGAGCAGTTCGTCCCGTTTCGGGTGCGGTCCGGCGTTGTACTGGTCGTTGGCGACACGCGGCAGATCGATGCCCACGCTCGCGTAAGCGGCCTTGGTCAGCCCCGAGCAGTCGAAGCGTCCGCCCTGGTCTGCGGTGCCGTTGCCACCCCACAGATAGGGGGTGCCGAGCTTCTTCTGGGCGTAGTAGATGGCGCCCGCCGCCTGCCTCGACGGGTCGAGCCGCCGGACGGGCGCGGCGAAGCTCTTCGCCAGCGTCGTGATGGTCTTCACATAGTTCTGGGTCTCCCGATACGGCGGCACGCCCCCGTACTTGATGACCGCGTACGCCCCCGCGTTGTAGGCGGCGAGCATGTTCTCGGTCGGGTTCCCGGGCGCGTCCTTCACATAGGAGGCGAGCTTGCAGTCGTACGAGGCGGCCGACGGGATCGCGTCGCGCGGGTCCCAGACGTCGGCCACGCCGTCGCCGTTGCCGTCAATGCCGTGGATGGCCCAGGTACCCGGGATGAACTGCGCTATCCCCTCTGCTTTCGCGGGGCTCTTGGCGTTCGGGTTGAAGCCGCTCTCCTGATAGAGCTGGGCGGCGAGCAGCGCCGGGTTGATCGCACTGCACAGGTTGCCCCACCTCTGCACGAGGGACGCATACGCGGCCGGCACGGCGTTCTTGGCGAGCCCGACCGACCCCGCGCCGATGCCGTTGGCCAGGTTCCCCGCGATCGTGTAGACCCCGATGACGAGCAGCATGACGAGACTGAGCGCGGCACCGACGGCAACGGTCGCCCAGATCCAGGCCCTACGCACCGTCAACCGCCCCTCGCCGCACCGGAGTCCGCCGAGGGTCAGTGTAGGGGCGTCAGAGGGCGCCGGACCCGAAAAGTCCTGGTCCGGCCACTTGGACGTACAGGATCGGCCAATGTGGTGTGCAGTGCCGCAGGTAGGACGTCAACGGCCTTGTGTGCGACGCGTATCGATGGGCGTGGGACGCGGGCCGCAGCGGATAGGGGCCCCAACCGTCGTGCGTACGACGCGGACCGCTGTGCGTGGGACGCGCGCTGACACGGCTAGGACCGGCCGTGCGTACGAGGCGGATCGTGAGGCGCCCGCCCCCGGTCGTCGCGCCTCCGCCGCGCCGCTAGTCGCCCGAGGCGGTCGCGTAGAGATCCGCGGCCTCGTCCCCCAGCACCACGCTGTAGGAGACGTCCGCGGTGGAGCCGCCCTGCTCGTGGCCCCCGAGGACTCCCACGACCTCGCCGTCGCCGTTCACCCAGGGGCTGCCGCTCGTGCCGCTGGTGAACTCGGGGCAGTCGATGCGCTGTTGCGTACTGCTGTGGACGGTCGGCTCGTTGGTGCAGGCGATCGGGGTGTCCTGGGAGTCGGGGTATCCGGTGACGGTGACGGCGGTGGCACCCGTCTCCCGTCCCGTGACGAACCTGTTGGCCCCCACGAGATCCTCGACGTCGACGCCGTCGATCGGCCTCAGCGTCGCGAAGGCGATGTCGCTGTCCTCGTCCTCGTCACCGCTCCAGGCGTCGTCGACGTAGGTCCTGTCCACCTGCCACACCCCGTACGGCGCCTTGCCGTCCCGGTAGCCTGGCGCGAACCACATCGTGCTGCTGCTCAGGCAGTGTGCGGCGGTGACGATCAGATCGTGCTCTTCGCTGTGCACCACGGAAGCCGTACAGAAGTGGTCGCCCGCCAGCGCCCCACTCGTGCTGAACAGCGCGCCGACCTTGGCGGTGGCCCTGCTGGGCGCCGCCTCCGTGGTCACGCCCAGGGGCCCGGGACCGCCGTCGGCGGCCGACACGGACGATGTCGCGACGGCCAGCAGCACGACAGCGCCGAGGAACGCGTGCCGGCGGTTGCCAGGGGGGCGTGTGATGCGGTTCATCACGGTCATACTGTGACCCGGCAAGGTGAGAAAAATCCTGTGAGCATTCTGAATTTTCTCTGTGAGGTTCCGTTGCCGCAGGTCAGCCGGGTCGTCCGAGCCACAGCGACCTCCTCCCATCGGACGCATTTCCGCTTTGCAGGCAGCCGTACCCCCGTGAGTCGACGCACACACGTACGACTCCACGACCTGTCATCGCGCCCAGAGGGACGTCCATGCGGGCGTCCCCACGGGGCGCCTCCTGGAGCGGAGAGCGGAGGGGAGGAGTACTAGCTGCCCGTGTACGCCGCGGTCGTCCGGTCCGCAGCCGCCCTCGCCGACTCCTCCGGCTCGCCCGCCGCCACGTTCGCCTCGCCCCACGCCTCGCTGATCGCGGTCACGAAGCGGCGGCCTTCGTCCGATGTCAGCCACGCCATGCTCTCGGCAGGGTCCACGGAGGCCCCGGAGGCCAGATGACGGGACAGGCCCATAAGACCCAGGTCCCAGCCCACGCCCACCGCGCCCGGGCCGAACTCCGCCCACCGCTCGTCGTCCACATGTGCGATGTGCTCGAGTACGAATTGCGTCCCGCCCTCCTCCAGCGACGTCAACCGCAGTTCGATCCAGCTCACCTCACCCCCGTACTCCCAGGTCGCGAGGAAACTCCGGGGCGGATCGCACCGCTCGATGGTGCCGCTCGCGTTGCCCTGGAGCTGGAAATGGCCGCCGACCCGAAGGTCTCCTGAGACCGGAAGGAACCAGCGCGGAATGCGCTCGGCGTTCGTGCACGCGTCCCAGACATCCTCCAGCGACGAGTCGTAGGTCCGCGAAACCGTCACCACCCGTGCCTCGCCGGCCTTGAACTCCCGCCTGCCCACCTGCCGTCCCACCGCATTGACCTCATGCGTGACGTCGATGCCGTCAGCCATCGCCCTCTCCTTCCCGGTGCGCCAGACGGCGCTCCCGCTTCCCTCGTGCCAGTTCCGTCTCCAGCGCGTCCAGCCGTGGGGCCCAGAACCGCCGGAAACGACCGATCCACTCATCGACGTCCCGCAGCGGCTCCGAGTTGACCGCGTACAACCGTCGCGTCCCCTCCGGCCGCACCGTGGCGAAGCCGTTCTCGCGCAGCACCTTCAGATGCTGGGAGACACCGGGCTGCGATATCCCGAACTCCGCCGAGATGACCTCGCAGACCGCCCCGGACGCCATCTCTCCGTCCGCCAGCAGTTCGAGGATCCTGCGACGGACGGGGTCTCCGAGCACATCGAATGCGTGCATGACGGCAACGTATCAGCACCTACTTATATAAGCCAGGACTGAAATAATCGCGCTGCCCTCGCGCTCTTCGCACACATATATCCGGCAACGCGATGCAGAGGGAGCACTTTGCGCAGCACGCCCACCAACTGACAGTTCCATCGGGGAGTTGGCGGACCTCACATGGACGGCATCCCGGCGAACGGGCCACGATCGCCTTCTTGACCCAAATCCCTTGAGCCGCCGGCGCATTCCGTCAAGCGCCGCCCAGCGCGGCGCAATCGAGCAGCCATGGACACGCAAGGCGCAACCCTGATTCGGTAAGGCGGAAGTCAGGATCCCCGAAGCTCTTGTTGCCGCGTACTCAACAAGTCATCGTCGCAGACGGGCCACGACGGCCCGACCGGCTGGGGGCCCGGGAGACGCGGCCTTCACGGGCTGACCTCCGGGCGGGGAAGCCGGCAGCCGGGACACGTGGGGATCCTGTCCGCCGGCGCGCAATGAACGGGCCGCGGCACCCAGCCGCGGCCCGTTTCGCGGTTCAGGGATAGCCTTCCGCTCGTATGGGTGACACTCATACGGAACGGCCCGGGCAGCCGGGTCACGCCGCAGGCCACCCCAGGATCCTCGCGGCACAAGAAGAGTCAACGACGGACCACATCACAGGTTCCGCTTGGGACCTCGTTGCCCGGCGTGACCAGCCATGATACACAGAGTAACCAAACCCTCCTTGAACCAGCGTCCCACGCTCCCGCGACGGTCCCACGTGGGCCGGAAGCAAGGGACGCGTACGAAACCCGCCAATCAATGACGCCAAGTCGACATACGACAGGCCCATTGTCGGCGAGAATGACCCTGACCTCTGCGACGGTGACAGAGGGCACGGAACTACCCGCTAGGGGCGGTGACTTACATGCATCTCGCGGCCGCAAAAGGCGACATCAACACGATCATCGGCGGTATCGCCCCAGACTGGGGTCCGTTCGGCAGCCTGGGCAACGAGGCTCGTGTCATGGTCGAGGTGGTGATGGCCGTCGCCATCCTCCTCTGCCTGGCGATCGCGATCTGGGGCGCCGCCAAACAGCGCATCGGCGCGACGGCCCTGCGCGACACGTTCAGCGCCGAACAAGGCAAGGGCCTCATCATCGCGGGCCTGACCGGAGTCTTCATCATCGGCTCGCTCGGCACGCTTTTCACGATCGTGTACGGCATGGCCGTCTAGGCCCGGCCCCGGACCGCCATGCCCCTGGCGCGCCGTCAGTCCCCCGCCGGATGCGCCCGCTTCCCACCCTCCGACCCATCCGTCCGTCGCGCCCACCGGCTGAGGTTGCGTTTCCCTGATGTCGAGTCACCACACCGCGCCCGCGCGGGAGCCAGCACGGCTACCGTCGTACTTCTACGTATTCCGACACGAGGTGCGAACCGGCTATGAGGTCGAGAGGGCGTGCACAGCGTGAGTCTCGGTGACGGTGCCTCCGGCGGGGGCGACGAGGAGTACGGCGGTGTCGGGCAGACCCGAACACGCCTGCCCGATCGGGGCGGTGACGTATACGGAGGGGCACGGCGCGGCCGGTCGTCATCCAGAAGCCTGGTCACGGTCGTCGGGGTGGTCGTCCTCCTGATCGCGGCGATCGCCTTCGCGAACCGCGGCGGGGACTCGGCCTCGCGCGGCACCAGCAACAAGCCCGGCCAGGCCTCCACGGCCGCATCCGGCACCCGCCCGGTCCAGTCGAAGCCGGACGGAATCCCATCGGGCTTCGCCCACGACGAGCAGGGGGCACAGTCGGCTGCGGCGAACTATGGCACCGTGCTCGGCTCCACAGGAATGTTCACCACGAACCAGCGGCACGCCATCGTCAACGCCGTGTATGCCCCTGCGGTAGCCGCCGCCCGCCAAGCGGACCTCGATGTGGCTTACTCCAGCGAGAAGTTCCTGGCCAACATCGGCCTCACCAAGGACGGCACGGCACCGGCCGGCGAGACGTTTGTCTCGCGCATCATCCCGGTGGGTACCAAGGTGACCAAGTACAGCTCCGACTCCGCGACCGTCGAACTCTGGTACACGTCGCTCTTCGGACTGTCCGGCGAGACGTCCACAAACCCGGTCTCCGAGAGCTGGTACACGACGACCTACCAGTTGAAGTGGATCGACCGCGATTGGAAGGTCACCAACTTCACGCAGAAGGACGGGCCCGTTCCGGTCGGACGCGACCAGACGGCCTCCACCGCTGATGACATGACCAAGGCTGTCGAAGGGTACGGAGGGTTCACTTATGCCCGCTAAGCGCCGCGTACTCAAGGTCGCCGCCGGAGCCACAGCCTTGCAGACGGCCTTGGTGCTTCTGGCCACCCGCGCCTTCGCCGCCCCCACCCCAAAACCCTCGACGGGCAACGACCCCTGCGACCTCATCCGGGGCCCCGCCAAGCAGTACTGCGAAAAAGGCGACTCCTCCCCCTCAAAAGGACTTGACTCCAACCCCCTCACCGACACCCTCGACCCCCTCTCCTCCCTCGCCAAGGGCTGTGCCGACGCCGCCTCCTGGACCGTCGACAAGCTCAGTGAGGCCGTGAAGCAGACCGCGAGCGTCGACTTCACCAACCAGGCGTTTCTGCACCAGTACGAAATCGTCTTCGCGGCGTCGACCATCCTCACCCTCCTGCTGTGGCTGCTGGCCGTCGCCAAGAGGGCGGTGCGGGGTGTCCCGCTCACCACCGCCCTGTCCGAAGCGGTCGGCTTCCTCTGGCTCACCGTGCTGGCCTCGGCCTTCACACCCCTCGTCCTCTACACCGTCGTCTCGGCGACCGACAGCGTCAGTGACGTCCTCGCCAAGACCACGGGCGATCAGACCAGTACGTTCTTCGGGGCGTTCTCCGGCGCGCTGGGCAAGGGGACGGACATCGGCGGCGGCCCCATCATGCTGATCCTGGTGTCGTTCGTGTCGATCCTCGCGGCCGGCGTCCTCTACCTGGAACTCTTCCTGCGCGCCGTCCTGCTGTATGTCGGCGCCCTCCTCGGTGTCGTCGTCTACTCGGGCCTCGTCGACAAGAACCTCTGGGGCCATGTCCGCCGCTGGGCGGGCATCATGATCGCGGTGATCCTGGTCAAACCGGTCATCGTCATCGTGCTCGGCCTCGCCGGCGCCCTGGCCACGGACAACGGACCCGACTCGCTCGCGGCCGTCGTCTCCGGGCTCGCCATCATCCTGCTCGCCATCTTCGCCAGCGCGATGATCTACCGGTTCGTGCCCGGCTTCGGCGACGAGATCGTCGCCTCCCGCAACAACCGCATCATGCAGGGCGCCGAAAGCAAGGCCGCCGCCGTCATCAGCTCTCCGGCGACCCTCGTCGCCCAGGGCATCAAGACCCACAGCACCCGCGCCGACAGCAATGGCGGTGGCGGTGGCGGAGGTGCCAGACCGCCCCGCCCCGCCAACCCCCTCAGCGGCGGTGTGGCCGCGCACAGCACTCGTACCCCGGGCAGCGGATCCGTCCCCACCCCCGCGCCCCCGCCGCGTACCAGTCCGGCGGACACTCCGCACGCAAGCAGCACCCGCAACAGCAGTATCAACCGCACGGGAGGTGAAGGGCGTTGACGACCGAGTCCCACCTGTCCCATCCGATCACGCCCCGCCGGACATATCTGATCGGCCGCGCCCGGCCGAACGCGATCATCGGCCGGAACCGCGAGTCCGGCGAGATCCTGCTGATCATCGGGGGCGCGTTCGTCGGCATGATGTGCGGGCTCCTCGTCCCCCTCCTCGCCCTGCGGATCGTCCTGTTGATGGGCTTCCCGCTGCTCGCGCTGGCCGCCGTGTACATCCCGTACAAGCACCGCACGTTCTACAAATGGTTCGAGATCAACCGCAGTTACAAGCGGACCCTGCGGCAGGGGACGGTCTACCGGAGCGGCGTGATGGAGGCCGGCACCCGTTTCGACGGGCGCGAGGTCGAGATCGGGCCGCCCCCGGGCATCGGCCGGATCAGCTGGCTCGCCGCCCCCTTCGGGCCCGACGAGATCGCCGTACTGCTGCACGCCGACCGGCGGACCGTGACCGCCGCCATCGAGATCGAGGGCCCCGGCGTCGGCCTGCGCGACAGCGAGGACCAGGAGGCCCTCGTCGACCGCTTCGGCACGCTTCTGAAGCATGTCGCGAACGGCGACGGCTTCGTCACCCGGCTCCAGATGCTCGCCCGCACCCTGCCCGCCGACCCGGACGCCCACGCCAAGGACGTCACCCAGCGCGGCGACGACCGCTCCCCGACCTGGCTGCGGCAGTCGTACGACCAGTTGCAGTCCATGGTGTCGACCAGCAGCGAGCAGCACCGCGCCTACCTCGTCGCCTGTATGCACTACACCCGCGAACTCGCCGCCGAGGCCCAGGCCATGGCACGCGCCGCACGGCCGCAGGGAGGCAAGAAGGTCGACCGGGACGCCGGCCTCGCGGTCGTCATGGCACGCGAGCTCACCGACATCTGCTCACGGCTCCAAGAAGCCGACATCCGGGTACGGCAGCCGCTGGGACAGGGGCGGCTCGCCTCCCTCATCCACTCCATGTACGACCCCGACCACCCCATCGACCACATCCAGGCGATGACGAGGCGCAACGCCTGGCCCGCCGAGCTCGACGCCATGGAGCCCACCTACCTCCAGGCGAAGACCCGGGAGTCGTCGACGCGCGCGCCCTGGTGTCACGCCACCGCATGGGTCAAGGAGTGGCCGATGACCCCGGTCGGCGTGAACTTCCTCGCGCCTCTGCTCGTCCACACCCCGGACGTCATCCGCACGGTCGCCGTCACCATGGACCTCGAACCCACCGAGGTCGCCATCGAGCGCATGCTGACCGAGAAGACGAACGACGAGGCCGAGGCCAGCCGCGCCGCCAAGATGAACCGCACCGTCGACCCCCGGGACATCGCCGCCCACTCCCGCCTCGACCAGCGCGGCGAGGACCTGGCGAGCGGCGCCGCGGGCGTCAACCTGGTCGGCTACATCACCGTCTCCTCGCGTTCTCCGGAGGCCCTCGCCCGCGACAAACGGACCATCCGGGCCTCGGCCGGCAAGTCGTACCTGAAACTGGAGTGGTGCGACCGCGAGCACCACCGCGCCTTCGTCAACACGCTCCCCTTCGCCACCGGCATTCGGAGGTAAGGACCTGATGCGGGATCCGCTGTCCGTCCTGACCGACGCCTTCACGTCCTTCCTGTTCGGCAAGGTGGAGACGACCCGGCTGCCCGTCCGCACCTCCACAGGGCAGGCCCAGGCCGTCTACCTTCCGACGGCCGCGCCCGGCCTCGGCGACTCCGGCGTGATCATCGGCCGCGAGGTGTACTCCGGCAAGGGGTACATCTACGACCCCTTCCAGCTGTACGGCCAGCAGCTCCCGGCGCCGCACTGGCTCGTCCTCGGCGAGTCCGGCAACGGCAAGTCGGCGCTGGAGAAGACCTACGTCCTGCGCCAGCTGCGCTTTCGCGACCGGCAGGTCGTGGTCCTCGACGCCCAGGGCGAGGACGGGGTCGGCGAGTGGAACCTCATCGCCGAGGAGTTGGGCATAACCCCCATCCGGCTCGATCCGACGGCGGCACTCGACCACGGCATCCGGCTCAACCCGCTCGACCCGGCCATCACGACGACGGGCCAGCTCGCCCTGCTCCGCACGATCATCGAGGTCGCCATGGGGCACGGCCTGGACGAGCGGTCCGGCTTCGCCCTGAAGGTCGCGCACGCCTACGTCAACGAGACCATCGTCGAGCGGCAGCCCGTGCTCACGGACATCGTGGAGCAGTTGCGGCACCCGGAACCGGAGTCGGCCGAGGCGATGAACGTCGCCCTGGACGACGTACGCGCCTGGGGCCTTGACGTGGCCCTGGTCCTGGACCGTCTGGTCGACGGTGACCTGCGGGGCATGTTCGACGGACCGACGACGGTCGGTATCGACCTGGACGCACCGCTGATCGTGTTCGATTTGTCCCACATCGACCGTAACTCGATCGCGATGCCGATCCTGATGGCGATCGTGGGTGTCTGGCTGGAGCACACCTGGATCCGTCCCGACCGGAAGAAGCGCATCTTCCTGGTCGAGGAGGCCTGGCACATCATCAACAGCCCGTTTGTCGCTCAGCTGTTCCAGCGGCTGCTGAAGTTCGGCCGACGGCTCGGTCTGTCCTTCGTGGCGGTCGTCCACCACCTCAGCGACGTGGTGGACGGAGCGGCGGCGAAGGAGGCGGCCGCGATCCTGAAGATGGCGTCGACCAGGACGATCTACGCCCAGAAGGCCGACGAGGCGCGGGCGACAGGCCGTGTCCTGGGGCTGCCGCGCTGGGCCGTGGAGATCATCCCGACCCTGACGCCGGGCATCGCGGTCTGGGACGTCAACGGCAATGTGCAGGTGGTCAAACACCTGGTCACGGAGATGGAGCGGCCGCTCGTCTTCACCGACCGCGCGATGACGGAATCGTCCAGCGACCGCGCCGCCGACGACGCCCTGCGCGCCGCGGAGCTGGAGGCGGAGGAGCGTGCGGCGGCGTTCGTGGAACAGCGGCTGAACGACCTGGACGGCTCGTCCGAGTCCACGGTGGCGTAGACATGGGATCCCTATGAGACCAGGCAAGGAGCAGCGGGAGCAGCACGACGGCCAGGGAGGCGTCCCCGACGGCCTGTTGGTGGGCGTACTGGCCTTTCTGCTCGGTGTGACGCTGATGGTGTGGACGGCCACGGGCCTCGCGGGCTGGTTCTCGCGGGGTGCCTGGCCGGATGGCGTCGGATTCACCCGTACGCCGGTGGCGATGCGCCATCTGATCGCGGAGCCCCACGACATCACGGGGGCGTGGCCGGACGCCCCGAGGGACCAGCTCTCCGGGTACGGGCTGTTCTGGGGCCTGTTCATAGGCGAACTGATGGTGCTGTTCGTGGTCACCGTGTTCGTGATCGGCACAGTGGCCCGGTGGAAGGCGGTGAGGGCGCGCCGCAGAGCCGCCACCTCGCCGGCCCATGGCCAAGCCACGCCCACCGCTGGTACGCCTGCCTGGGACGCCGTCGCCGCGCCCGCCGGCCCCGTAACGACCCCCGTTCCCACCCCACGCTCAGCGGCGGCGGAGCACGGTGCGGCGGATCCGGAGCCGGCGCAGCAGGTTCCTCTCGCGGTCGCCTTGGAGCAGGTGGCCGCCGCCCAGCAGGCCGCAGCGAGCACTGTGCAGACCAGGCCCGGCCACGGCCGGCCCGAAACCGGCCTCGAACAGCCCGGAAACGGCCTTGGACCGGCGACCGGCTCCGCCCCAGCGCGCTCCGCCGCCTGGACGTCCGTCTCCGTCGTCCTCGGCGATCCCGGCACCCGTCACCCCGTCGCCGCCCAGGCCGTACGCGACGCCGAGGGGCCGGCGGTCGTCATCACGTCAGCTGCCGCCCTGTGGGCCGACACCAAGGACGCCCGCGCCAAGCTCGGACCCGTCCTCCTCTACGATCCCTCCCACCTGTGCGACACCCCGGCCCGGCTCCACTGGTCCCCGTCGTCCGACTGCGAGGACAAGGCGGTCGCGGCGGCCCGCGCAACCGCGCTGCTCGCCCCGGTCCGCCCGACGGCCCGTATCGACCAGGCGGTCGCCGACGTCGCGGAAACGCTCCTGCGGAGCTATCTGCACGCCGCGGCGGTCGAGGGCCGCACGATCCGGCACCTCCACCGCTGGGCCCAGGGAACTCAGGTCCAGGAGGCGGTACGGGCCCTGCGCACCAACCCGAAGGCGTCGTCCGGCGCCGCCGGCGAGCTGGAGGCCGCGCTCACCTCGCACCCCGAACGCAGGGACGTGGCACAGGAACTAACGGCACGCGCCCTGTCCTGCCTCTCCACCGTCAATATCCGCGAGGCATGCACATCCAACCGAAATGACGCCCTCGCCTTGGATTCCTTCGCCAACGAAGGGGGCACGCTTTACGTGGTGGGTGAATCCATCGAGGATCCCCGCCAGAACCCCGGTGCCATGCCCTTGCTGACGGCACTCGCCTCCAGCGTGGTCGAGCGCGGCCGGCGCATGGCCGAACGGTCATCCTCCGGTCGCCTCGACCCACCACTCACCCTCGTCCTGGACGACGTGGCGGCCGTGGCTCCGCTCCCGCAGCTCCCGGAGCTCCTCTCCACCGGAGCGGACCGCGGATTGCCGACGCTGGTTCTGCTCCGCTCCCGCGAGCAGGCCCGCGCACGCTGGCCGCAGTACGAACTCCCGACGCAGGCCCGCTAGGACCGCTCCATCACCATTTCGAGCTCCGAGTCGCCGGAGTCCTCCGACAGCGGCACGGTGACCCCGCTCGGCACGAACCCCATCTTGCGGTAGAAGCCCCTGGCCCGCTCGTTGTCCTCATGCACGATGAGCCGTACCCGCTCCGCACCGTGCGTCCAAGCCCACTCAAGACCGGCGTCGAACAGCGCCTTCGTGAGGCCGGTTCCACGGTGCTCGGGGCGTACGAACACGCCGACGAGATGCCCCTGCATCCGTTCCACCGGCAATCCTGTCCAGTCCGTCGTGCCGGCCTCTTCCATGAGTACGGTCACCGTGCCGGCCCACGTTCCGTCCGAGGTCTCGGCGACGATCTGCTGCACATCCTCCGCCCCTTCGGCTCCGCTGACCGTCCGCTCCTGCCAGAAGGAGTCCGGCTTGGCGACGGCGGCCTCGTAGGTCTCCAGGAAGGCGAGGTGGGCGACCGGGTCTTGGAGCGCGGCGAGACGCAGCTCCTTCACGGCGGGCCACTCTTCGGGGCGTATGGACCGGATCACGGGATGCATACGGCAACGGTAACGGCCGGCCGCGAGAGGGGCGGCTCATTTTTTTGAGGGGCCGCGGACGAGCGCCATCACTCGACTCAGCCGTCCACGGCCTAGCCTCGCGGGGACTTGGCCGCAAACGCGAAAGAGCCCCAACTCACGGGTTATTACCCGGAGTTGGGGCTCTTTCTGAAGATTTGTTCGGCGGCGTCCTACTCTCCCACAGGGTCCCCCCTGCAGTAC